>CALZHT010000151.1 GCA_945787445.1 uncultured Desulfobulbaceae bacterium | reverse complement strand
CTTCATTGGGTGATTGCAGTCAACCCGGTTACCAAGGAAACCGTGAAGACCATCACTGCCTCGGTCATCAATGGCACGTACAATTATAACGTAACAGGCCTTGAACCCGGTGAATATCAGATTGTTGCCGGCACCGACTCTGACAACGACGGTTTTATTTGCGATGCAGGCGAGGCCTGCAGCGGCTATCCTACATTCAGTAATCTTTCCAACGTTGTCGTTTCCGGCGATGTGAGCGGTGTTGATTTCACCACGGGATTCAATATAAGCATCTCTTCGTCCTCCACCGGACAAACAGATAGCCAACCAAATGGATATTCAAAATATGGCGGCAAAAGGATTCAATAATATGCGACTGCTTGCAATTCTTATCTCCTGCACCTTTCTCATCACAACAAGCGCCTGCGCAGGCGGCAAATCAAATGTCAATAAGGAACCCGGCGCCATGAAGGTTGAATTGATTGAGGCAAGCTCTCAATGCGGCGTGGTGACGAAGCTGCCCGGCGCCCTGTGGATCGCGGAGCCCTCTATTTATAAGGACATATATGCACGCCAGCATGGGCTGACACCCGGCCCCGACCTCCCGGACCCGCCACAACTTGATTTCGCCTATGATGGCGTGCTGATAATATATCTTGGCGAAAAGCCGACAGCCGGATATGGCCTCTCCCTTGTCAATAATGACATGACAATTGAAGGTGAATTCGCCTCTATAACAGTGGCCGTGGAAACTCCGCCTCCCGATGCAGTGACCGCCCAGGTCCTCACCAACCCCTGCCTGATGCTCAAGCTGCCGCGCGGGGAGTATTCCACTATCCGAGTGATTGATCCCATGGGCATTGTCCTCATGGAAACTGTGGTGCAAAAGGACATCTGCGAATAATACCAAGGTACATTCAAAGAGGTAACAAGGCCGCTAAGGAGGAGGCCCCGGAGGCGTATATGAAATACGTCGAGGAAGCCGACGACGCAGCCAATTCTTTTCAATCCCCCCTTGAGGGGACAAAGTTAGAATTTGAATGCGACTTGGTATAAGGAACTACTCTTCTTCTTCTGTCTCGGCAAGGTCCTCAGCCAATGTTATTTTGCCCGGCGGCACACCCAATACAGTAAATTTTATATCACTGTATTGGTCAGCCAAAACTATAGAAAAGGGAGTGTATTCTCCACTGGACAGCAGGTAAATGCGCGGTGGCTGCATCTCCTCATTCTCTGTTAAGGAAAAATCTTCCTGTGCAACCCGTTCTCCTTCCAGATACACCTCAAAGGACACGCCATCGGGCAATTTCCGGCGCCTAAGCACTTCGTCATCTTCCAATTCTTCCCAACCGTCCTCAACAAATTGCACAAACCCATATTCGTTTTCTGTAAACGACCAGCCATATTCCTTTGTGTTCAATATTGCTTCGTCCTTGGCAAGGTTGATGAGAGCGGCAAGGCGGCGCGCTTCCATACCTATTTCATCCTCCCTTGTGCTCACCGAAAATGTGATAAATGTAAGAGTGATCCCGATGATCAGCAGGACAACCATAAGCTCGAGCAAGGTAAAGCCTTTGCAGGAACGTGGCATGTAAGGGAGGCGGCAGGGAGATACTTTAACCACACCCCTATGGGTGCTGGAGAGATATTTTTCAAAAAAAATATTGCTACTCAAGATTCCAGTTGCCGATATCGGCATTTACTCCCTCTCCTGCGAGCTGGCCGTCAGCGCCCAATGAAAATATATCAATGGCACTAAATACGCCAGGATTCAAGTAATTATAAGGATTTCCCCAAGCATCTTTAGGGAGCCGGTCAATGTATCCTCCCTCCCGCCAATGCTTTGGTTCGGGGGGATCAACCGGCTGTACCACCAGGGATTCAAGGCCCTGATCCGTGGTGGGGTACACATAATTATCCAGTCTATAGAGCTGCAAGGCATTCTGCAGAATCCTGATGTCCTGTTTCGTTTTGACAATCCTCGCTTCATCAGGCCGGTCCATGATCCTGGGTACGATAATTGCCGCCAGAATACCCAGGATGACCACAACCACCATAATCTCAATCAGAGTAAAACCGGACTCACCCAAACGCCTTTTTCTGCTGCGCCTGGTGGAAGACAAATAATCACTTTCCATAAACACCCCCATCACCTTGTTAGAAGGTCGATTACAATCTATAAAAATATACAATTTCAATACGTTATAACTTGTAGCCAATCTATACATTGCAGATTTATTTGCCCGCTGCAACTTTCCGCTACGGCGATAGCAATGGCAGCCTGCCTGCCTGGGAGACATAAATTCTCCCATCATTGCCTGGATTCCCCAACAGGGCCAGACTGTCTTTAAGCGGTTGCTGGCCGCTGTCCCGGGCAGAAAGGAAACCGGTGAAATCATAAGCGCCATCCGGCTTCAGCATAAGAATCGCATCCAGTTGCAGGGGACCGCCGTTATCGGATAAGATAACCTTGACCCCTTCCTTAACAGTGCTCATGTCCGCTTTCAGGTCACCCAGGCTGACTCTTTGCGGCACAATGGTCTGTGCATCCCTCCAAACAAAGGTGCCCTCCCCGGTTGTTATCCTGCCGTCCCTAATCGCAAACTCATTTAAAGCACCTTCTATGGTCCCGCCGATTTGTATACCATAATCAGGAATCATGGTATGTACAGCTGCCAATGGGATATTTACCCTGGTGCTCTTGAGCATCTGGCCTCCCAGGCCTATAGCAAGAATCCCATCGAACCTTCCATCCTGGAGCTTGAATGCAATGTCTACCCCCAGACGACCGGTGAAAAGATCCGACCATCGAAGTTGCCACTGCAAATCTCGTATCTTGAAACCTCTTACTTCAACAGCCGCAGCGTTGCCGCGGCGCCAGGTACCCTCAAGCCCATGCATGGTTGCACGATATGGTGGCGGTATCCTTGTCTGGATGGCTGAATACACCAAGGATGCCGGCACCGTTGCAATCAAAAAAAATGCATAGGCAACCACTCCAAAAAGTATATAGCGAACTTTTGATTTCATTCTCCTGCCCCTTGCAGGACGATGCGCGCGTTCACATAACCGGGCGCATCACGTCTCTCCGAGGTTATGGAAGACACAGAAATACCGTAATCCTTTTCAAGTTCTTTCAGCCACAGGAAGATGTCTTCAAACATCGCATCTTCCAGCCACACTCTGACACTGTTCTGTTCCTTCGGCTCCACCCGTTTCAAGGACCGGTCAAGACGGAATTGTTTGGCGGTCTGCTCAATCACGGTAAGATGTGATCCTCCGCCTGCAGGTGTTCGGCCTTTTGATCCTGCCCTGAGATTTTCAACCTGCCGGGCAGCATCCATCATCCAGTTCAGGGTCTCCCTTTTCTTTGGCACTTCTTGACGTTGCCGCTTCAGGTCATTATAAAAAGGAGCAATCACCAGCCCATACAGCACAGCCAAGAAGAGAAAAACGGTACCTGCGGCCAGGACAATTTTCTCTCTTTTGTTAAGGTTTTCTAGAAACACAGCCATTACGTATTACTCCTGATCTGCATCCTTGCCTGCACCCTTTCCCCGCTGGCTGTTGCGTTCCTTATTTCCACGTTAAGCTGTTCCTTATCCATGAGACTTGCCTTGAGATCCTCCAATGATTTCAGATTGCTTACTTCAAAATCCAGATCCAGGCGGCCGTCCTTGTATCGGAGGTTTTGGAAACGGAAACCGGTTGCTTTTTTCAAGGAGGGCCCGCATTTTTGCAGCAAAAGTAAAAATCCCCCTTTGCCATTGCCGGATCCGCTGAGTTCAGCAAGTTTGTGCTCCATCTGCGCTCTGGGATTAACGATCTTCTTTGCATCCGGAAAGGCTTTTCTGTAAACCTCTGCAATGCTCCGGGTGAGCATTGTATTTTCCTGGTGCAACCGGACATAGTCATATATCTGCAGCACTCCCGTCAGAAGGACGATGACCAGAAGGACCACGGCCGGCAGACGCCAGCGCTTCCATATCAAATTCCATTGGGCATGTCTGCTGAAACGGCCCTGTAGGAGATTTATCGCCTGTTTCTCAGAAAAACCTTGGACCAACAAGGGAGGCGCCCCCGGATTACTGGCCGGTCCGCCTTCCTTGACAACTATCCGCGATTGCAACATATCGTTTGCAAATATTTCCTTATTGGCATGATACAAATGGATTGGAGTTTCCAGGTTTTCTTCGCTGCCGCCGGCCAGTTGGGACTCAATCATGGTTTCAAGGTTTGCGGTCTCAACGACAAAACCTCCCTGCACACCGGTCCTGACCAGGGACAAATCATCATCAACCAGCACGGTCCAGGCGTCCTGTTCAAATGGCAGAGCAAGGCATTCCGGAGTCATGAAATCAGGTTCAATGCCGGCTTCCTGCAGCATGGCAAGCCAGGCCCTTAGCCTGTCGTTGCTCACCACCGCCACAGGAATACTGTTGTCAGCCTGCCGGTTGCCGATGGCAAAATGTTGCTCCTCAACATCGCTGATCAATTGTTCTTCAAGGGCATATGGAATTGCCTGCGCCAACTGTTTTTTGCTGCTGCTGGGAAGGGTAACCGAAGTGAGGAGAAGATCGTGACCGGGCACCAGGACAATGGTTTTCGCCTTGCCGCGTCTGGCGGCAATTTCCTGCAGGGTGCCGTCCAGAACAATCGCCTCCCCTCTGTCGGTAATTTCCGTCCAGGTCACCTGTTCAGGGGCGGCCGGCCCCAGTCGTATATAAATTTCCTTAATCG
>CALZHT010000150.1 GCA_945787445.1 uncultured Desulfobulbaceae bacterium | reverse complement strand
TGGACAGCTTGAGAATGAATTACGCGTTGATGGCTGGCTGACATTACCGGCTTCTTATGAAGATATTTTTCATACCTCTGATGACCTTAAATGGAAAAACGCAGCTAAGCGCTTTGGTATCGATATTTCCCTTTTTGGCGATATTGTCGGCTCGGCTTGATTATTATATGGGCTTTTTGCAATTTTTAGATGAAGATGAAACACGTATTCCAAAGAAACGTGTTTCTATTATTTCTGCTCCACTAGCTGATTCATTGAGCTGGATTGGTGGTGCGGAAAAAGGCCCACACGCCATACTTGAAGCATCCCAAGCCCTTGAATCATTTGATGATGAATTATTAATCGATACCTACCTGGCTGGCTTTGAAACCTTACCACCATTGAATCTTGTCGGCCTTTCATCTGAAGATGCCTGCCAGGTGATCTGCCAGGCAGTTGGATCGGAGCTCCAACGGGAGAGACTGCCTGTGCTTCTCGGCGGCGAACATACTGTGACGTTGCCCGCCGTTGCTGCCTGCGTCGGAAAATTCCCTGACGTACACGTGGTGCAGATTGATGCTCACCTGGATTTGCGTGACCAGTATGAGGATAATCCATTAAGCCATGCCTGTGTGATGCGGCGAATACATGATCTTGCCATTCCTTTTACACAGGTTGGCATTCGTTCCTTTTCCAGAGAAGAGTGGGAGTTCGTACAGAATAAGGGGATGAGACCATATCTGATGCGTGACATAAATAATAATACGGATTGGGTAGAAGAAGTGTGCTCATCATTTCAAGGTCCTGTTTACCTTACTATTGACATGGACGGGCTTGATCCGACGATAATGCCCGCCACAGGAACACCTGAGCCCGAAGGTCTATCCTGGCTTCAGGTGACTTCATTGCTTCATGGACTTGCCAAGTCAAAAAATATTGTGGGTATGGATTTTGTCGAGCTTGCCCCTTTTATAGGAGGGCATCATGCGGTGTATACTGCGGCAAAGCTTATTTACCGAACACTGGGATATATTTACCAGCCTCTCGTCGCCATTTCTCAACAACTAGGATAGAAAACAATGGAAATAGAAATATTTGCATGTCAGCAATGCGGCTATTGCTGCCAGGGGAGCACAACCGTATCTCTGGATGAAAATGATCGCCAACGTTTGGCCGCCTATTTACAGATGGACTATGACGAGGTGGAAAAAAGGTATTTGCGTAAAACCGGCAACGTTGTGCAGATGAAAATCATTGATGGGCATTGTATTTTTTTTAAAAATGGCTGCACTGTCCATCCAGGCAAGCCATGGCGCTGCACGCAATGGCCCCTTCATCCAAGCATGCTGAGCGATGAAGCCAATTATCTTGCCATTAGGGAATCATGCCCAGGTATCAATAAGGGACTTTCCTTTGCGGAATTTTGTTCGGGTCTGGCCAAAATCCTTCAGAAAAATAAAGCATAAAATGTGAAGCCTTCATGATGCTTCAATTCCTTTTTCTTGGCAAAACCAAGGAGTCTTATCTGGATCAGGGTATTACCGACTTCTGCAATCGCCTGCAGCGATATGTCAAAGTAGACATCAAAATCATTAAACAGAAGAGAAAAGGGGGCAAAGAGCTTGAGGTAAAGATAAAAGAGGAAACCGGCAGACTTCTTCTTGCAAATGTTTCCAGATCTTCATTTGTGGTGGCATTGGATCCTGGCGGCCGGCAACTGACTTCGGAAAAACTGGCAGTAACTCTCACGAACTGGGAAAATCAAGGAATCAAATCGGTTGTTTTTATTATTGGCGGCGAATTAGGCCTTTCCCGAGAAGTTCTGGAGAAAGCGGATGCTGTCCTCTCCCTTTCCCGCATGACTTTTACCCATGAAATGACGCGTTTGCTCCTTTTTGAACAGCTATACAGGGCCTATACAATTAAAGCAGGCGCCAGCTATCATAAGTAATGAGAGAATGTGGGAGGCGTATAAACCTTGATGAAATCGTAAACAATCTTTTCGTACCACAGAGGACACAGAGTGCCCAGAGGTAACTGTTTGAAAGTATAAAGTTTTACTCTGTGAACTCTGTGTCCTCTGTGGTGAATTTATCGTTTTTGCGAGTGTGTCAACCTTGGTGGTTTTATACGGACTCTACGGTTTTTACTTCCGGGACTTCCGTTTTAAGGAATTTTTCTATTCCGTTTTTCAAGGTCATCTGTGACATGGGGCAACCTTTGCAGGCTCCGGTCAACTGTACCTTTACCGTGCCATCCTCTAAAACGTCAACCAGCACCACATCACCTCCGTCCCGCTGCAGGGTGGGCCGGACCTTGTCGAGTGCTTCCTGTACTCTTTCGCGCATTGAACTGTCTCCTTGAACCGATTAAATGAATGGACTTCTTTTATAGCACAGAGCGGAGGAGGTGGCAACCGGAGTTATTTTTTCTTATACACAGCGACAAACGTTCAAGGTGCCCATATATTTCCAAACACTTCTCATTCCATCTCGGTGTTTTTTGTTGACATTTCCTGACAATTCAAGTAGGTGTTTGTTTGGTTTTTTATCAGTCAGAACACGTTTCAGTAAAATGAAATCATTACCGCTATTGCAGAACCTGGAACCACGAAACACACGAAATATACGAAAATGAATAAAATCCTTTTCAGAGAAGAAAGTTACGCCATACAGGGGGCGGTGTTCGAGGTATATCGTGAGATGGGGTGTGGTTTCCTGGAGGCGGTTTATCAGGAATGCCTGGAAAAAGAACTCAACCTTCGCGGCATTCCATTCGAAGCACAGAAGGAACTGCGGTTACTCTATAAGGGCGACAGATTGGATCAATCGTATAAGCCTGATCTGATCTGCTTTAATAAGATTATTGTGGAGTAATAGGCGGTAAAAGAAATTGCTCCTGAACACCGGAGCCCAGGTCCATAACTATTTGAAAGCAACAGGTCTGCAACTGGGGTTGTTGGTCAACTTCGGTCATTATCCAAAGGCAACTGTTGAAAGAATAATCCGGTAATAGCAAAAAAATTTCGTGTTTTTCGCGTATTTCGTGGTTAAAAAATTGGTTATAGCATGAATTCTCTTTGACGATTAAAAAAGTGCAACAATGCAGGCCTGACTTGACACCATGCCCTGTGCCTTAGCAAGTCCATTTCTGAAATTGAAATTGAAGAAACCCGGAACAATCACTAATAATAGCCTGCGGCTGCTTATTACTGCTGCAGGATTTATCTGCACAGGACTAACCATCCGCACCTTGGTCCGATGATCCATGGGTATCTAGATGGTCAAGGCATTCCGCTAAGGGCAAAAATCAGTGCCATTGGTATGATCTGGTTTACCATTCCCATCTCTGTTTTCTTTTTTGTACCCCTTTTTTGGATTAAAGCTCTTCTAATAGCAATCGGTATCAGTGTCACTTTTTATCTGTTGCGACTGCCCATTTGCGAACATGGGCAGAAGTAACTTGATTTTTCAGGTTCCGACACCATAATTGGTTAAGGCTTTGTCCTTCGAATTACCAGCGGCGGGACGAAAAATTATCAGCAGGATTTCCTACAAAACCATTTAAACTTATAAAAAAAAATAATAAAAAGGGGTTGACCAAATTAAACCAGGCCGACACTGACCCTTAATTTTTCTGGAGAATGAAGATTATGCGCGAGATTTCAATGAATACAAAAACAATCATAATCTGTTTGGCAATACTAATTATTAATGCTGCCGTGCAGTCCCGAGCGGAAAAACAGATTGGACCGGATGAAGGCGCAACCCATAAGACAATATTTGACCCGGAAAAAGAAACAATCTCAATTCCCGACACCCACGAAAATCCGGAACCTTATAAATGGAATGTCACACTAAATCCCAAAGATTTTGGGTTTTCATTGCACCGGAGTCCTGATGGCCGGTACAACCTCGTTTTAGACTCAACAAGCGATGCAAAATTCGAAGAAATACATTTATTTGTGACAAATAGGAAACTTGAATTTGCATACCACATCATTCCGGACTTCATCGGTAAAAACACATACAATTTTGCTTTTCTTGCTCCCCAAAAGGGTAAATACCGTTTTGAGACTATATTGAAAACTGAAAAAGGCTGGATAAATTTCCGGAAAGACATCAAATTGGCCCGTGAGACAGAAAAAATGCCACCGAAAACTCTCGGCCCGGAATACGAAGTATTGATCAGAACCGTCCCGGAAAAGGTATATTCGGATCACATCACCACATTCATCTATGAAATACGGTACAAGGGGAAACCGGTTACAGATCTTCAAAAAACGGGCGGAGTGGACATGCATCTGTTCACCTGGAATACTACCTGGCTCTATTCGTTAAAGGAATTTAACTATCTGGTTCCAAAACAAAATTTTGGCGGGCCGGAAGTTGTCGTTAGCCTTGTTTTCAGCACTCCCGGCAAACAGGTTGTTTTTGGTGAGTTTTCACATTTGGGCAAGAAGAAAATTATACGATACGAGGTGGATGTAGCGAGCGAGGATTTGTGAGAGCAATGATGGACGTTCATAAATTAATAAATTTTTAATCGGAATTCCTTTTTTGTACTCTAATTATTCCTATCACCTTGAAGAACTTTTTTTGAATTCTGTTTTTTTGTTATGTATAGTTTGGAAATAGTTTGACTATGCTTAAAGGGAATTTACAGTATCTCAAATTTTCATATTGGAATTCTTCGACTGGCTTGCGAAAGATCCACCAGGTAGCGACAAGAGTCAAGCAAAGACGCGACCCCTTTTCTTCTATTTCTTCTTTTCTCCCTTTTCGATGCTTTACTCTATTCCAATAAAGATGTCCAATAGCAACATTTAATGCATCTGCTGTGACCATAAAGTTATAAATGTTATTTTTTGGAACACTCCTTGTGGAGTAGCAAAACATTTACCAGCACCACCGCACATGCTCATTAAACCAAACTCGGCTTTGCCAAGGGTGAGCCGCGGACGATTCTTCTGCTCCTGCCGTTACTTTTTTAATTCGATAACCAAAACATGTTGGTCAGTGTTTCCGATGACCTCAACAGCATGCGTTTTTCCCTCAGGAAACCAAAGCAGCTTGCCAGCTGGGAACTCCTTCTCCTTGATCTCGCCATCAGGTGAAGTGAACTTCCCTTTCCAAGGGCCAAAAAAATATGCAAGATAAGGTGGATGCGTATGCATAGGAACTTTCGTACCGGGGTGGCGCGTAGCTTCAGATACCCTCACCCGGTCGTTGTCCAACAACACTTTAACATCTGACGATTCTGGCATCATGTCGCCGGCTATTGCTGGCTTCGTGTCAAAGACCAATGCCAAGGTTACTAACAGAACAATCATTATGAAGTAGGTTACGTTTTTCATGATTTGTTCTCCTTTGTTTGGTTTGTTTATTTCAAGTTGCATAAACCATGACGTGTTCAGAAACTCACCTTTATTTCATTTTTCACGGGGGTTGGGATGATATCCAAATCCATTTCTGATGTCACTAATCCTATAGAAAAGCCCTTCTCCCCATAGTGATAATCCTGTCAGTCTTTATTCACCTCCTTTCAGTTTTCGACATACCATTATCCAAAAAAGCCGAGCATACCAAAGGCTAATCCTTCGGCAGCTCGGCCATCTTCTTCAAGACCCGCCGCTTTCCGTCCCCTCCTTTCGGAAGGTTTGGCTTTATCGGGTTAATCTTCCATATATTTCCTTTCAATCAGAGATGATATTTTCGTGTCAAGCTTTATTTACACGAAAAAAAGTTAGGGGATAAACAAATATCTAGCTCATTTTTAGGGTAGAAAGTAAGAAAAATTAAGTTGCTTTTGAGATGATTCAACTTATGACAAGCATTAACGAGCATGCTGATTAAGTATAAGTTTTGATTAAACCTGGAAAGTGAAAGGCCCTGGAGAAAACCAAGGCCTTTGAATGATAGCAGAAACTGAAAGGATCAGAAGGACTTTGCGAACCGCCTAGTGCGGACCCGCTTGCTAGGTGGTGTGGGGAGGGCGGGAGAAAGCCCCGCCCTTACCCGATTAGGCAAATAGCTCTTATAAACCAAGGAGTTATCTATTTCTTACCAACATTAGATTGAGCTGCAGAACTGATGAGTGCGTCTCCTTCGTCTTCTGTTATGACACCTTGATCAATTAGCGCATCCGTTTCATGGGCGACGCACCGAACAAACTGCCCATGGTTTTTCCAGTATGCATTGGGATCGCACGCACCTAATGAACCGTCACAGTTTTCATCCGTGACATTGCCGGGAAGTTCATAGGATTCCGGACTGATTTCAGCATCCGCATCATTGCAGTCCCCCTGGCAAATCATGAATGCATCGTTATCAGCATCCGTTTCATTTGCCGGAATTTCATTGTTGCAGTCGTTATCCTTGCTGTCGCATAATTCAGGCGCTCCGGGGTAAATACTTGAGTCGTTGTCGTTACAGTCCACATCCACTGCGTGATCATCATTATCATCATCTCTTTTTTCATATCCCCGACCACTTAAAGTGTTCTGATAATGCTCTTGTATTTCTGAAATAGATAATGCTCTGTCATAGATCGCTACCTCATCTATAAGTCCATTAAAAAAATGACCCTCAACAGGGGTTACGGCTCCTATCACTAAGGGATTTTGGCTCATCCTAGTGTTCTCTGAGACTACTGCACCGTTTTCTAGATTCCCATTTAGATATATTTTTAACTCTGTTCCATCATAAGTCCCTGTTATGAAGTACCAGACAGCCGAGTTTAAAGGAGACGCAATTTGTGCTTTATTCCAGACATTGTTCTGCGATTGGAAAATTATCGCTTTATCATAATCTGGATCAGTAGAGTGCGCCCACGACAACTCATAGTTATACTTTTTATGAACAATATACTTATGCCTCCATCTATCTTGACCTATTTCCGTATTGCTTTTTACCCAGGCCATGACCGTGAAAGAGTTTAAGTATAGGTTACTACTATCCCCACAATCGACATAATCATCAATACCATCAAAACTCAGCGCACCACCAACCTGGCCTGTGGTCCAAGAAGAACCATTAAGCAGGATCCCATGATTGTCACCAACTGAATCATATGCTATTGTTCCTGACCCTTCGTCAAATTTCCAATACCCAATCATCCCCTCCGGGTAAGTTTGCGCAGATACCCTACTTGCAAACATAAGACTAGTGAGAGTAATCAACAAAACGAATCTTCTTCTCAACATTTGTGACCTCCTTTCTCATTCATCGTAATAGCTGCAGGTTAGGTTAGACGAATAAACAATCCCTGCCTAACGTTCAAGTTAAGGGGCAAGAGGCCGCAGGCCACGCAGTCCCGCTTGAACGCCTGGTTATGTGATTTTCTAATAAATCCAGATAGTTAAAGGGTTGATTCTACGCTTACATGGGTACCTGCCATGCTAAATATATGGTACCCACAGTGTTCAGTAAAAATAGCAACTTCATTCAATTCTGGGGCCTCAATGACTAAAGGATAATTGAATTCAGCAAAGGAACCGTCTGCAAATTTCACTTTTGCAATTTGTTCAGAAAAGAAATCATAGGTGTTCAATTCCGTTCTCTCAGGCTCACCGTGTTCTTTTAAATATTCACTAACTTTTGACTTCCATCTCTCGGGTAAATCTGAATAGTTCATTTTGGTTTTTTACCTAAAGGCCCCCGATTGTTATGTGCTTTCACTTTTTGTTTTTAGTAAGACATATCGGGATACTCTTGTTTTCATTAAACGAACCAAATGTGGTTCCATACGTTCGTAATCATCTGGTATATCAAGGCAAATCATCCTTTTGCCTTTCAGCAATTTTCTGAATTTTTTTGAAATCTTGTTTCGGTGTGATTTTTCCATAACAAAAATGATATCTGCCCATTCAATAAGATCACCACTAACAGGAGTAGCAGCATCTTTATTTGTTCCAGCTCCAATGGCATCAATGCCTTCATACTGTGAGAAAACCTCTTCTCCTGTTGGGCTTCTTAATCTGTTTTCACTGCAAACAAATAGTAAATTCATTTCTTTATATTTGACACATAACGTCTG
>CALZHT010000149.1 GCA_945787445.1 uncultured Desulfobulbaceae bacterium | reverse complement strand
TCTGCAAAGGCATGAGAACACCACTCACAACCGCGTAGCAGCAGAAATTTTTATACCAATTTTCATAGGCAATTTCTCCAGCATGTTGAGGATCAATCTTTTTATATCCCCATGGAAATGAGTTATCCTTCTTTGCGCTGGCCGTTGGAATCAAGGCCTGCATACCAATTGAAGCAACTGCGGTTCCGGCAGCTATCTTGCCGGCACTGATGAGTGCATCTCTTCTTGTAACTCCATTGTTTGTCTCGGTCACCTTCACCCTCCTTATTATGATTTTAATTTTCTCATGATATCAGACATATAAACCTGCCTTTGCCTTTCTTCTCTCAATGGCAAAGGTACTCCCCACCCTGAATCATGCGAAAGAGGATGCCTCTATGAGGGCAAAACGGGGAGAAATGCCCTCATGAAGACATCCCTTCTTAGTTCAAGAAATCCATTTACTCTCCGGAGATTTGATGTACCACAATGTAGCACAAAGAAATGGCCTTGAAAATGTGGCAAATTGTCGCACCAGCCATCGAATTATCATCAAATAGTCTGGCTCCTAAAATAATAAAGGCGCTCGTCAGGTCATTCTGACCTAATAAGCACCTTTATTGTGCTGCAATTCAAGACCGCTCACTTCCAATTATTGCCAAACTGCATCCATTCCACAAAGGACAGCTTTGCCTACGTCTTCATCCTTATGGCAAGCAAAGCAGACGGATACTGTCTTGCCCACGGTTTTCCGTGCTTCAACATCGTAAAGCCGCAGGGTGCCGTCAACGGAATTCTTGCTTTCAAAGTCTTTGGCTTTTTCACACAGGGTCATGATGGCATACTTGTCGCCCGGAGTCGGCATAATGTCATGATTTTCGCAGGCAGCGGGGTGATCTCGTCAAGAACCTTAAGGGTCTTGGCATCAATGAAATAGCCACGGTCAGCGCCGGACTGGAAGATGTATTTGCCTTCCTGTGAGTAGAACTGACGGAAGGGTGGAGACAAGTATTATATTGAAATCGAGGATGCCGGAAAAGCATTTTTGGGGAAGGACTTGCTCAGCTCTTTGTGCCCAGCTTGTAGTAATGGCGTATATTTTTATCCCTGTGCAAGTTGACTCATTTGTGGTTATTTGCCGAAGGCTGTGAATGAAGCTGGTGCGGTTTTAATGGGTTTTGACTGAGATGTTTGGGCCGATGCCACAGTCAAACGAACAGACGTACTGTTAATATTATTTCAACATTCTGGCCACGTCATTGCAAAAAATTTCAGGATCAATGTAGCCGGTGTAACTTTTCACTACATATCCGGTGCGGTCAACCAGAAAAGAGACAGGGATGCCGTCGACACCACCGAAATCATCGAGTACCTTGTCGTCTCCCATGGCAACAGGATAGTTAATTTTCATTTTCTTCGCAAATTTTGCCACTGATTTCTTGCCCCTATCAACTGAAATGCCGACAACGGAAAAGTGGTCGTCAGCATGTTTCTCCTGAAGTTTTACAAGTTCGGGAATTTCTCTCCGGCAGGGGCCGCACCAGGTGGCAAAAAAATTTATGAGCAACACATTCCCTTCCAATTTTCTCGCATCAACAATCTCACCATTCTCTATAGAAGGGAGGGTGAAATTGGGCATCTTGGTCGCGGCTTCAACCTGTAAGCCTGAAAAACTTAAAGCCGTGATCAAGGCAGCTACAAATGCCACCCTTATAAAATTTTCAAGGTTTCTTTTTTTTCTTTCCATGAGGCGCCGTTGTGTTTGACTTTTGATGAAACGGTAAAAATACGATTTGTCTGCTACGCAGACGCGTTGTCCATTTTGATTTCTTGCGATGAATAGGACGACAATTGAAGCTCCCCGCGGTAAGCTGCGGCGTTAGCTCTCGCTGATCGTATTCAAATTAATGCTTGTTGCTGCATCATTAAAAAATGCATCTGTTACTTTACAAAAATTCTACGAAAAATGCAGCAATATTGATAAAATCGTAAAAAATACGATTTTATCGATGTATTAAGTTATAACTGGTTGAAATTACATGGCACGTTAACCGATTTCCCGACTTTTTGCGGGATCATTAATTTTGATTCTCAACTTCATATTTTCACGGTTTCAAGCGCATCAACCCATTTTTCCTGCTTCAGAATTTCGCCCCTGGTGCTTATCACTACCTCATTTACCGGCAGATGCATCGCTGCCTGTTTGAGAGCTTCTTTGATTATCATCCGCATATTTCCACAACAAGGAACCTCCATAATGGCAAGGGTGACACTTTTCAAAGAAGCTTTTGTAAAAATTTCTGCAAACTTATCAATATAGCTCTTGGCATCATCAAACTTCGGGCAACCAACCATAACCACCCGACCCGCCAGCAAATCGCGATGAAAATGCGGATAGGCAAATGGCGCACAATCGGCAGCCACCAGCAGATCAGCATTTTTCAGGAAAGGAGCACTTGGTGGGACTAACCGCACCTGCAGCGGCCAGTGGGAAAGCGCAGAAGGACCTCCTTCTTCTTGCTGCAACGTGGGTAGATTAGCAGCCTGGCATGGAATTGAAATCTGAAACGACTCCATTTTTGCAGAAGGGCACCTGCCGGCGATTTTCATTGTCGCCTCTGGTACATCATCTTTTTTCTTTTGAGTTTTTAAAAGCTCTTCCACTGCCTCTTCATCAAAATCATCCGCCCGGCGCTCAATGATTCTCAGGGCACCTGTGGGACAATCACCGAGGCATGCTCCTAGACCATCGCAGTATTTATCAGCCAGCAATCGGGCTTTGCCATCCACAAGTTCCAGGGCGCCCTCGGCACAATTGGGTATACATTGGCCACAACCGTCGCAAAGTTCTTCGTCAATTTCAATAATTTTTCTTGTTACTTGCATAATCACCGTCCCTTATTGTTTAACATCATCAGTTATTCAAGACTTTTCTTGCCAAGGCGCGGCCGCTATCGGTCAAGAATGACTTTGTTACTATTTTTTCAAGCTGCTCCCTGTCAATCGGTTTTTCTTTCTGCTTTTCTTCAAGGTTTGTAATCAAATCGGCATCATACAAAACCTTGAAGTTCACAGTTTCTTCAGGCTTTGGCTGGTGATGGTGTCCGATAATATCGCAAACTTCATCAACCAAATCGTGATTCGCGCCAAGCTTGGCAAGAATCTCCCTTGCCACCGGGGGGCCTTCCTGGTGTTGATAGCGCGCTGAAGAACTGTCAAACTTTCTCTCAGCCTCGCTGATGCCGATATCATGAAGATACGCGGCAATAAGCACTACGGCAGGATTGCCCTGCTCGGTTTTATTTATTTCCTCAACATGCCGGGCTACTCTCATGGCATGGCCAATTCTCCTGAAATCCGTACCAAAGTAGCGCTTCATCTCAATAGCAACACGATCTTTGAGCAAGTCCTTTTGCCTGGCTAGAAGCTCGGCGGGAAGGGAGCCGAGACACTGCTCGGCATGGGGACAATAGGTTGCACAGCCGAAATCGAGCTTAGGGTTGAGAACCTGCTGACCGCACTTCTTACACGTTCTGCGGTTGTCATCCTTAAAAAACTCTACGATATTTCCGCAGCCCGGGCATTTTGATTCAAAAATTGCTTCAGGATCCCAATAACGGCTATCTTGTCCAGGGCACTGCATGATCTGCCTCCTTTTTTAGGCTATTTTTCCAAGAAATCGAGGCGTTTTGACGACTTTCTTCTTTAAAAGTAATCATAAAATTAATTTTGACTATATAATAACAACTTGAGTAAAGTGACACTTTGACTTAGATCAAGAAAATTTCTTTTTTTAAATGTAAAAAAAATAACGTTATGAATTATCTTTTGGTGCTTCTGGGGTATTTAATTGGGGCCATACCTACTGGGCTCATCGTGGGAAAATGCTTCGAAATTGACGTCCGCCAAGATGGCAGCGGCAATATTGGTGCAACCAATGTCAACCGCTTGCTCGGTAAAAAACTGGGGCTTCTCACCCTTGCCTTGGACATGATCAAGGGTATAATCCCCATGCTCCTCACCGCATATTTACTCAAAGTGCAATTTGATAAAGAGCTATGGGTTATTCTATCCGGGGGAGCTGCTTTTTTAGGCCATATTTTTCCAGTTTACTTGGGATTCAAAGGAGGAAAAGGGGTTGCTACGGCATTGGGCATTTTTGTCTATCTCGCCCCGGTTGCAGTTCTCATTGATTTACTCATCTTTGTCATAGTGGTTAGGGTCTGGGGATTTGTTTCCCTTGGTTCATTGACGGCCTCGGCCGCAATGCCCGCGCTCATCTGGTTATTAAAAGGTTCGGAAAACATTTTCCTCCTGGCACTAATTGTTGGTGTTCTGACCTGGATCAAACATTATGAAAATATCAAGCGATTGATACGCCAAGAAGAAAAAAGCTGGCGGAAGACTGTACAGGAAAACTCTGATACGGAAATTCATCCAAAATGATATCAAGCCGGTAAGAAGCCGACAATGCTTTCAACAAAGTTTGATGAAATCGTAAAAAATACGATTTGTCTGCTACGCGGACGTGTTGACCACCTTTATTTCTTGCGATGAAACAGGCGAAAAGTTTAGCCGGGATTTCCTGCAAAGCTATTGCCAGTTCATCGATGTATTTTACATTGTAACTATTTGAAATTACATGGCACGGTAACCGCTTTCCCGTCTTTTTGCGAGTGTGTCAAATCTGCGTTTTTCTGTTATCCTCGCATAAAGAAACAAGGCATTAGTCCGTATTATGGAAAAAACCTATGTTATCGGCGACATTCATGGCTGCCATTTTGCTCTCACTCAACTCCTTGAGAAAATAAAACCGGATTTGGCAAAAGACCGCATCATTTTTCTCGGTGATTACATAGATCGTGGCCCATACTCCAATCTGGTTATTGATGAAATTATTAAGCTGTGCGACAAAAGCAACCGGGTCATCACCCTGATGGGTAACCATGAACAGGCTTTCCTCGACTATATCGCCGGCAAAAACAAAGAATATTATCTGATGATCGGCGGCCTTGCCACCGTGCAGAGTTACGGTTTCATTGATCCTCTGCAGGAAGATCCTCTGCAAAAAATCCCGCCGGAACATATACAATTTTTTCACAATCTTTTGTATTACTGGGAGGACGACAACTATATATATGTCCATGCCGGCTTGCAACCAGGTGTGCACCTGACCCAACAATCAACGGATTGGCTTTTCTGGGTTAAAGAGGAATTCACCGAATCACAGCACGATTTTGGCAAGCGAGTGATTTTCGGCCATACCGCCTCATCAGAACCAATCATTGCCCCCAACAAAATAGGCATAGATACCGGCGCCGTCTTCGGGGGAAGACTCACCTGTCTTGTCTTGCCTGATCTCGAATTT
>CALZHT010000148.1:1307-8974 GCA_945787445.1 uncultured Desulfobulbaceae bacterium | reverse complement strand
CTCAATTATTCTGGCCCACAACCATCCCTCCGGTGCGCTCAAGCCCTCCAAAGATGATATTGCCGTCACCGACCAGTTGGTTGAGGCGGGAAAGATCCTTGGCATAGCCGTCCTTGACCATATAATCATCACCCAAAATGGATATCTTTCCTTTAAAGAAGAGGGATTGATCTGATTCCTATTGGGCATTTCCGCCTGCAATTATAAGTACGTTATAGGTAGTATTTTCCCTACCCAAAATTACAGTGTTTACCCCATATACTTTTACCTGAAAGCCTTAATATTTTTTAGGTATATGGAAATTGATTTATTTAAGAAATTGAATGTTTCAAACTGAAAAAAAATGGCGTATGGAATGACGAGCTGGGTTATGTGATCCGGTAGAAGGTCAAGTAATCAGGGGGCTGGCGACCTGGATGTGCTTTTCTAAGCCTCCAATTTCCAAAATTTTTAAATGTATGCCATAAAAAATTAGTTGGAGGTGCAATATGAAACAAGCAAATATCAGATGGCTAGTAATTATTATGGCCTTGCTAGCGGGTTTGGTGTTTATCAACTGCAGCGACGATGACGACCCGGTAGTGGTGCAACAACCAGGCGGTCAAACCACACAACTCGACGCTGACCTGACCGGCGCTCAGGAAGTGCCGTCAGTCACCACAACAGCAACCGGGACGGGCGATTTGACAATCAGCGCTGATGAAACTTCCATTAGTTTTACTTTGACTGTGGCCAATATCCAGAATATTACCGCAGCCCATATTCACGTGGGAGCAACGGGAGTAAATGGACCGGTTATTTTCAACCTGTCGACGACTACCTTCACCAGTCCGTTGACCGGCACGTTGACAGCAGCTGACCTCGTCGTTCAGTCGGCCCAGAATATTAACACCTTTGCCGATGCGATCCTGGCGCTTCGTAACGGTAACACCTATATAAACGTGCACACCACCCAGAATCCGAACGGTGAGATCCGTGGCCAGATCGGAGTAGTAGTAACGCCAACGCCAACGCCTACCGCTCCTCAGGACGATAGTTTTACCTGGATCGGCAATACTCCGCTGACTGTTGTTGCTGCACAAGGCGTATTGGCCAACGATCCGGCAGGCTCGACCATCAGTGCTTCAGACACAACCACAGCTCTCAATGGCACAGTTGCTGTTGCTGCGGACGGCGGTTTCAGCTATACGCCGCCCCCAGGCGTAAGTGGCACAGATACATTCACCTACACGGTCACGGGCGTAACTACTGCGACCACGGTAACCATTCAGATGGATTCAATAGCCTGGTATGTGGATAACACAGTAGTTGCAGGAGGCACCGGGACCCAGGCTGATCCATTTAACAGTCTGGCCTCTGCTACAGCATCTGCGGCTCCTGGCGATACCATATTTGTTTTTAGCGGTGCTGGTATTACAAATCAGAATCTCGGGATAACGCTTACCAACAATCAGAGATTGATCGGCCAGGGCATCGCTTTCACGTTTGAGGCCACTGTCGGCAATCCCATCACCATAGTTCCCGCAGGTGCCCCACCGGTTATCACGGAAACGTTGGGTGTAGTTAACGGAATCGTAAATCTGGCCAACAACAACGAGGTAGCCGGATTTAGTATTCAGGGAGATCCGGCCGCAAATGATTCGGGTATTTCCGGTGTAAGCAGTGTTGGATTTAATATTCATGATAATTCAATTACAACCGCAACCCGGCAGGGAATAGAGCTCATAAACGCTACCGGGACCGGCATAATCGTTGACAACACCATAGACGGTAATGCACAGGGTAATGGTATAGATATGGATATTATCACCCCATTTAATGGTGATCTGACCATTATGCGGAACACCTTGACCAATATTGCCGAAACCGGTGTCAGAGTGGTAACTACCGGCGGCACGGCAACCATCAGCAACAATACTTTGACTACGATGGCGGTGGTCAATAATCAAGGCCGCGGCATTGATTTAGAGGCCATAGCCGGCGTGGTCGCCAGCACATTAAACGGTAATGACATCAACACCACTGGGCGGGCCGGCTTACAGGTGCAGGGTAATGTGACTGCCCAGCATACTGCGGTAATCGATGGGAATACTATTGCTGCGGCTGGCGATGTGGGCGGCGACGGAGCCATCGACCTTGAAGCCAATGATAGTGGTGTGTTGAATGTAAATTTGACAAATAACCTGAACATTACTCCCAATGCAGGGGCAGATGCCATTGATGTCCAATCAGGCGGTGCTGGAGGGGTTTCCACCGTTTGTGCCCGGATTGTTGGTAATTCTTCCGCCGCAGCAATAGTTCTGGATAATGGCGCGGCTTCTGCTTTGAATATTCAGGATGCTGCCAACGCTGCTGCTGTAACTGCTGCGAACAATGGTATGGCAGTAAATTTAGCTGGTGCCGGCATTGTTACCTTCAATCAGGTCTGCGGATTTTAACAGCAGCCCACAACTGTAACTTTAACCTACAACAAAAGGCCGGTTTCCTGTGGGGGACCGGCCTTTTTTTTGACATTATTTGGTGTATTGTGGAGAGCAAGTATTAAATATGCATGGCGAGCATATGAAGAGTAAATAGTTCGGGCTCTGAGGTCTCGGCTTTGCTTTGCCTCTTACAGGACCCTGCAAGCAAAGTACTCTTACCGGTCTGCCGCGGACCAAAGAAAAAAGAAGATTGATTTGGCGGGATATCCACCATTCTTGTTATCATGTTGCAAGATTGTACGGTAAACTTGCATCTTTGTAAGGAAAAATCTCTTATTCCTTTTGTCCTTCTTCGTAGGTTGGGTAGAGCGTTTCGCATGAGCCCATATGTTGGGTTTCGCTCGTATATTTTTGCTCCTACACTGGAGATATAAAAAAAATGAAGCGAAACCCAACAATTTCGGAGCATTATCCGCTCGTAAATAAT
Source organism: uncultured Desulfobulbaceae bacterium (assembly GCA_945787445.1). Classification (GTDB taxonomy): domain Bacteria; phylum Desulfobacterota; class Desulfobulbia; order Desulfobulbales; family CALZHT01; genus CALZHT01. The sequence goes on along the minus strand of CALZHT010000148.1, from coordinate 6,064 downwards.
GTGACATTTATTATCAGTTGATCATATTTTGCTTGTTATACGTCATCGAATTTATGAATGAGAGTAGTAAGCGCTAAGTGCTGACCGCTAATAGCTCCATCCGGAAATCATGAGTTTCCGGATGGAGCACCAGGTTAGACCCATAGGGCGGGTTGTACCCGCCATTCCAAATCTCTATTTTACCTCACCAATAACATAATTCGATTGTAACTTCAAAGTTTCAAATCCGAATGAATGCAAAACATCAATTATTTTCCTTTGTGCTGTCTCACGTTTAATGCTTTCCAGGCAAGTAAGGGATGAGAATTTATCCGGACTGTCATGCCAGGGTCGCCTGTGAGCAACGAAGGCTCGATCTCTCCACGGTCAAGCAATCGGTCCAGAAACTCTGTTTCATTTTTCGACAAAGGCAAAACTACGGAAAGTGCTGCCTTGCATTCTTCCACCAGAGAGTTTGTCCATGACTCCCTGTCGGTGTCACCAAGAGCATTTTCTCTCAGCACCGGGACAAGGCTGGTTCCAAGTTCTCTTGTGTTGAAGTTGATGTCATCGACAGAGACTGTTCGCCAATCTTTCCGGTTCATGGCCCCATAAACAACAAAGGCAAGCCGAAGCATCCGGGTGTCCAATTCTTGCTTGGTTAAAAGCAAATGGGCGTCAAAAATATCACGGCTTGCCTGTCTGGCAAGGAGCGCGGCAAGTTTGCCGGCTGCTATTTCATGAATATCGAGAATCGGTACGGCAGGAGCCTTATAAGAACCAACTTGTTTTGAGTCCATTAAATCCATGGGCCACAGGGGAACACGAAACATGAAGTTCAGATCCATTTCCAGGTTGCCCGACTGTGCAATGCTGCTTTCATAACGTAATCCCCACTTGCCCCCTGCATGGTCTGTTGGCAGACGGCGAATTGTGAACCCTTCCCTTGAGCAAACAGCTTGGATAGCTTCTTCAAGTTTTGGCCGTTCCCCGAGCATGGTTTTTCTGCGCACTGCTCCGACATAATTAAGGTCGATATCAACTGAAAGCCTGGGCACGTCAAAGTAAAACAGATTGAGGGCGGTGCCTCCTTTGAGTGCGAGACGCCCTTGGATAAACGGATGGCTCTGAAAAGTTTCCAGTAAATTGAGCAGCTGGATCACCTTTTCCAGAATTTCCGGCCGGAAGCCGGTTGCCTGGGCTTCGCTGTACAGTTTCTCCCGTGAAACCTTCACGCCACCTCCTGCCAGGACCGCTCCAGGATTGATTCCGGCACCATCAAGTTCCATGATTTGATCAGACGGCCTGATTTTCCACGCTCAAAGTAGTGCGGAGTCTTGGGTTTATGTCTACGAAGCACTTCAAGATAGTGGTCGGTTACCATCAAAGGCTTTTGGTTTTGCTCAAGGAAAAAACCTACTCTGGCTATGGTAGTGGCATTGCGGAGTTGCAGAGCATATTCGACCACCTGTTTCAAATCAAAGAACTCGACTCCTTCCAAAGATCGCCATATCTCCTCCCAGCTACCACCTAATAATGGGCGGTCCATAAGATCAACCAGGGTTCTCTCCAGACTTGTGACCCGGACATCAAGCCCGCTGCGTTCCATGGTTTTTACACCGATATTTGACTTACCCAGCGCCTTGGGTGGGTGAATACCGGAAAAACTGTATGACCTGAACGTTGCACATCGGCTGGCCCGACTGGTTAGATACTGGAATTTTTCAAACACGGAATAGGCCTTGCCGTGGAATTCTAAAGCTGTGTGATAGGCAAGCACAGCATCATCGGTCATTCTTGAAGCTATAAGATAAGGGTCGACCGGACAGGCTTCCGGCTTCGTGCCTAAGGGTACGGATATATAGAGCCCGCGGCGCAAACGCAATAGATGCCCTTGCCGTACATGGTATGCAAGGAGTGCGTCCCTATTCTTCACATTCCTCCGTCCGGTCTCCAGATGTTCTGCAAACTCGGAATGAGTAAACACCGGATGGGTGGTAAAAAATTCATTGACATGCATCACAATCACCAAGTTTGATAAAGTCAAGCAAAACAAGTGATATTTTTATAGTTTGTGATGATTTTTGTCAAATACTATATTGTCTTGTCGTTACAAAAGGGAAAAAAATAGCAATATATGCTATAAAATATATTGTATTGATACATATTGTCAAATTTGACATATGCTCTTCTCATACATGACGTATTTCGGGACATTATAGTCTCCCGTTACTATAATAGTTCAAAAGACTATTTAGACCATTTGTGAGGTGCGCTATGCCTACTGTCTCTATTGTGGATGCCAAAAGTCATCTTTCAGAACTCATTGCCAAAAGTGCTTATAATCGTGAAAGGTTTATTATAACACGCAGAAAAAAACCGGTGGCCGCATAGGTCAGCCTTGAAGATTTACAGATAATTGAACAGTACCAGGAAAGGCAGGGGCTTTTGGCTGTTGCCGGGAAATGGGAAGGGTTTGAGGAAGTTGCTGAAAATCTGTAGGATCTTTATTAAGAGAAACAGGCGGACATGGCCGGAATGCATCTCTTTGATACAGATGCTATCACTAATATCTTCACATTTTTCCAGAATTGCCGGTTTGCATTTCGAAAACCGTCTTGATTAAGTGAGAAGAGGGTTTCCTTTAACTTTGATGAAATCGCAAAAACTACTTTTCTCACGCAAAGCCGCAAAGCACGCAAAGTTTTTTTATTTAATAACAACAATTTGTTTTTGCGGTCTTTGCGGCTTGCGTGATATTTTGACTTTTTGCGCCGCCATCAACTTTGGCACTTCATACTTTATGCAAAAGGCTTTTACATTGATACGCTTGACGCCATAATCATGCCTTGACCTGAAAAAACTTCCAATCAGCGTTGGATGTCCCTGAATCGTGCGTCAATGGCGCTGATATCCTCAATTCGAATTAGGGCGTCAAAATAGTCTTTGCCGTCTAGTTTTTCCAGGTGCAGGAAGTGGTTGCCTACTTCCTTGATTTTGCCGCTGAATACCTTTCCGCCATCAAGGGTTACATAAGCCCTTTTTCCTGTAAGCGTTTTCAAATTGTCCGCCATGGAAGCATTAACGTCATAGCTCATTCCTTCAAGGTCCACGACTTTGGGCTTGGCCGCCACCCATGCCGGGAATGAGAGCATTGCGGCGTAAAACAGCATTGCCATTGTTAAAGCCGTAAAGTACATCATAAGTGCTTTCTTCGTCATAATCCTCCTCCTGCTGCTTCGGTCAATTTGATTTTTACTGATTCTTTTCCATATTCTAAATGCAATAATGATTTCAATTATGTTACCGGCTTAAAACGTGAACAGGATCCGCAAACTTTATAAGCCCGCTTAAAAATATTTGGAGGGAAATACCCATAAGTTTTGCTGGATTTATTCGACATGAGAACTTCCATATAGACACTTAAAATCTGCAGATCGTTGTCATCTTTATTAGGGCAGGAGTTTGTGTCCGAATCAAATCGTTGACAGAACAAAGGACTTTGAATTTCCACCAAATTCTTCACACGCTTCCACCTTCCCTAATCCGTGGGCGTTTGCCAGTAGTCCAGATGCACGAAGGTAACGATTTTGATTATCCTGGTTCGATATCAAAGAGTTACCGACAGGCAAGCGAGCCTGCGAGACTCCGAAGCAGCTGGGCTAATGGCGGACGCTCCGCAGGGCGGCATAAGTGAACAGAATCTATCCCGATAGGCACTTAATTTGAGGGATTAATTCAAGGCCTTGCAGTATTTTTGCTTACTAGGCCGCCACGGATTTTGGATCTTATTACCCAGAGTGTGTATTAATTATGCATAGCCTGGTAAAAAGCAAGGGCAAATTTTCTATCAAGGCTTCCATCCTTTTGACCAACTAAGATGTACAATATCTTCAGGATCGCAGGCAATATAGTTCTTATGTGGAGATAATCTCTTAAATTTATCAGGTAGCGGAACGGCAATAATTTTAAGTTTTTTCCCCTTTCTGATGATCTCCAGGGGTTCCCCTGTTTCAAGAACGTGATCAAGAAGCTTATAGATATTGCTCCGGAGTTTTGATGCGCTTATCCCCATATTGTGTCTCCTTGTAGCAAGAGTTTATGAATTGATCGAGTACTATAATACTGCGTATCAATATATGATAGCCCCCTTAAAACAACTCCTCCAGCACTATGGGGATATCAAGCAATGCGCCATTGCGGCTGACCTTAAAAAGATACTCGGTTCCTGCTTTTTGCCTTAGCAGCTTTCGTATGGGGATGATACCGCCATATTTTCCAGCCTCCATAGTATTAACCGCTTCAATAACATCTCCGGCTTGAAAACCCGCTTCTGCGGCCGGGGTATCCGTGGCAACAAAGGCGATGAACGGCCTCCCATCCTCTAATCGGCCGATGGTCATGCCGCTTTTGTCCCGCTGCGAGGGCTGATTGAACATTTTCCCCTTTTCCAGGATAACCTGCTGTTCTTTGTAATTGAGATACACCACGAAATGGCGCAGGATGGAGTTACCCAGGTTACCGGTAAGTTCGCCAATGGCGGACGCCCCTTTGCCCATTTGCAGAGGCAGGTTGATCAAGGGATTTTTGACTTTATGGCCGCCAACCTCAAAGGTATTGAACCGGACAGTGCGTTCAACCACATCACTGGACATGCCGCGGCTGATCTTGGTAACGCCCTTGCGGTCCAGTAATCGATGCTCTGCAGCATACTGGTAATGAAACGATGATTCATATGCCCCGAGATCAAGGTTCCATTTGCCGCGCATTGTGCGATC
>CALZHT010000148.1:0-1280 GCA_945787445.1 uncultured Desulfobulbaceae bacterium | reverse complement strand
CTTGCGGTCCAGTAATCGATGCTCTGCAGCATACTGGTAATGAAACGATGATTCATATGCCCCGAGATCAAGGTTCCATTTGCCGCGCATTGTGCGATCCACAGTCACTGGCAGAGTAAAGGTCCGGTATTTCAGGGGCGCGTCCAGAACAGTTCCATCACCTTTATAGGAAAAGGTTTCCGGATCATAAAAGGATATGGTTTGGGCCGTGAAATCAATTCTGGTCACAAAGCGGGAAAGAAAATCATATCCCAGAATCCCTACAGTTACAGGCTCGTAGCTTCTTGCCGCAAATCCTTGAAAGGCATATACCTTTTGGGGATCAAGACGCACGTTGCCGACGTGATAGGAGGGAAGGGTTACAAAGGAAAGCTCGAAGAGTTCGCCGAATCCGTAGCCTTTCACTTGCCCTTGCGGAATTAATCCCAGCTCTGAGGCATAATCGCTATCCACCGCCGACATTGAAGCGCCGCTGTCCAGGACCCAGAGTTTCGTGTTGTTGCCGATTGTAACCGGGATATAGATCATGTTTTCTACAAAGGTGAAGGGTATGTTTTCCGCGCTTTTTCCTGTTTTGAAGTGGAAATCCCCGGCTCTTTTCTTGGGGATTTCGAAAAGAGAATCCTCCACATCGATGTTTATCTTAAATTTTGAGACCATGGTCGCTTCTCGTTTTTCTCTCGGGAGAATGCGGGAATCTTCGGAAAAAGGAAGCAGAATGCCGGCCACCCGGCGGTACTCGGTATATGTGGTGTGGATTTCGATGTCAGGCTGTTTGTGGACGGATTTGATGAGATAAAAATTACTGATGTCGAAGAAAAACCAAGTGATGTCGTCATTTATGGTGTTGTTAATTTTTACGACATAGCACTCAAGGGTATCTATGGTTTTCCGTCCCTCGTAGAGGAGTTTAAAAAATTCTGATTGGGGATTGAGATGCTCATAGTTTTCGAGAAGCTCTTTGATCCTCCTCCGTTTCATGGTTTCTTCATCCCGGTGCACCAGGACTTGGCCGTTTGTGTCCTTGAGCCAGGTAAAATGTCCGTTGTCTCCCTCGGTTTGTGAAATGACGGAGTAGTCCTCTTCGAGACGAAAGCGTAGCGGCCTTTCTTCCCATAATCTGAAGGTCCCTTCCAAGCCGTCATAAATAGATTTTCCCTCAGCATAGGTGGTTTTTATTCCCTTCAATCTTTCCAGGCCGCCCATGGCTTCGTAATGTTTATGGAATATGGTATAGGGATTTGTGAGGGTCGAGGAGTCTGCTTGGCAGGTGAAGGAAA
>CALZHT010000147.1 GCA_945787445.1 uncultured Desulfobulbaceae bacterium | reverse complement strand
GACTTTTTGTGGGACCATCATAGTTCGAAAAACAATATTCGTGCCGGGTTTTCAAGGGTTTCTTTAATATCGTTCATGAAGCGGGCTGCTTCGGCGCCATCCAACACCCGGTGATCAAAGGAAAGAACCATGGGCAGTATAAGCCGGGGTACTATTTCAAGGTCGCCTTTGCTATCCTTACGCACTATCGGTTGCCACTGTGCCTTGCCAAGCCCCAGTATGGCAACTTCCGGAAAATTGATAATGGGCTGAAAGCTCGTTCCACCGATTCCACCGATGTTGGTGATGGTAAATGTTCCTCCCTTAATTTCATCAAGAGAAAGTTTCCCGGCTCGTGCCTTTTCAGTAAGTTGGGGCAGCTCGATACTCAGTTCCAACATTGTTTTGCGATTCACATTCCTAACTACCGGCACCATGAGACCCCGTTCGGTATCTGTAGCAATGCCCAGATCATAATATTTTTTGAGGACAATTTCTTCGTGGGTCAGGTCAAGACTGGCATTAAAGCGGGGAAAGGCTTCTAAAGCGGCGACTACGGCTTTAAGGGTAAATATCGTAATGGTGAGCTTGCCGCCGTGCTCTTCCACTTCCTTCTTGTTTTTTCTTCTCATCGATTCCAGTTCGGTGATGTCGGCCTGTTCCTCGTGGGATACATGGGGAATTTGCGCCCAGGACAAGGCCATTTTTTTGGCCACCGCCCTCCTGACAGAGCGGAGAGGGGTGCGCTCCACAGCTCCCCATTGTGAAAAGTCGGGAAGTTTCGGCGCCTCCAGAGACATTGGTTGCGGGGCAAAGATTTCCTCGGCAGGAGGGGCTTCTGCAACGGTTTCTCCAATTGCCTTCGGTTCCTGCGCATACATCCGGACATCTTCAGCGGTCACCAGTCCAGCCGGTCCAGTTCCTGATACCTTGCTGAGATCTACATCTAACTCCCTTGCTATTCTTCTGGTTGCAGGTGATGCCGGTACCGGTCCTTTTCTTTTTTCAGGCATTGCTATGCCTTCAACGGCTGCCTTGGCGGTCGGTTTTTCAGGGGCGGTAGCAGCAGCTTCTTGTGGTTTTTCTCCAATACCTGCCACCTCGAATACCATCATCACTTCACCCACATGGACCATGTCGTTGGGCTTGATGCGTACTTCCTTTACTTTTCCGGTAAATGGCGAAGGGATTTCAACGGCAGCCTTATCGGTTTCCACCACAAAGATGACTGTTCCCTCCTTGATCTCGTCATCAGGAGAAACCTGAACTTCAAGAATTTCTCCCTCGTGTATTCCTTCGCCAAGATCCGGCAGCTTGAATTCTTGAACCATAGAGGTTTCCTCCGAGTTCCCATATAGAGTTAATTGGGAGCAGTTTTTACTGATTGGTTTAATTGAAAGTGCCTAAAGTTGCTAAAGTGAGCTAAAGTGCCTAAAGTTTGAGGTACCTAAAGTGCCTGAAAGTAAGATCATATTCCTAAGCTGGAAGCCATTTTTTTCCTGTAGGTCTCTTATGTTTCCAAAGTTTCTTGCACCGCTTTTATAATACGCCGGGAGTTCGGCATATTGGCTTTTTCCCGCGCATAAAGCGGATACACAATGTCATATCCTGTGACCCGCTTGACAGGAGCCTCAAGATAATAAAATGACTTTTCAACCAAGCGAGTAATGATCTCAGCTCCCGGCCCAAAGCTCATGGGCGCCTCGTGAACCACCACCGCACGTCCGGTTTTCTGCACCGAGTCTGCAATAATTTGGTCGTCTAGAGGTGATATCGTCAATAGGTCAATGATCTCTGCGCTTATGCCACTCTTTTCTTGAAGCTCATCAGCAGCTTCCAAGGTAGGGGCCATCATGGCGCCATAGGCAACCATGGTGACGTCTTTTCCTTCCCTTACCAGCTGCGGTTTTCCTAAAGGAATGGTTTCTTCTTCTTCAGGAACCTCCTCACGGAAAGCCCTGTAAATGGCCTTTGGTTCAAAGAAAATTACCGGGTCAGGATCTCGAATGGCACTTACCAACAGGGCGCGTCCGTTCCTGGGGCCGGAGGGGATTACCATCTTGATGCCCGGGGTATGGGCATAATATGTTTCACGGCTTTCCGAATGATGTTCGAGAGCCCGAACCCCTCCTCCACTGGGAGCCCGTATAACCAAGGGGACATGAAAACGTCCCTGGGACCGATGCCGCAGGCGGGAGGCATGCGCCTCAAGTTGGTGAATGGTGTAATAGGAAAAACCGGAGAACTGGATTTCGCAGACAGGATGCAGCCCATAAACCGCCATGCCGATGGCGGCACCGATAATGGCGGATTCGGCCAGCGGCGTATCCATAACCCGCTCAATCCCGAATTTGTCGATGAGTTTGTCTGTCACTCGAAAAACTCCGCCATCGACTCCCACGTCTTCTCCCATGATGACAATCCTGTCATCTTTTTCCATCTCCTGCTGCATTGCAAGATTCAGGGACTGCACCATATTCATCTTAGCCATTGTCCACCTCCTTTTGCTCCAGAGCCAGGTTGCGGATCAACTCTTCCCGCTGTTGGATAAGGCTGGGAGGCAGATCGGCAAAGATGTGATTAAATATGTGCTGCGGGTCAACATTTTCCATGCGTTTTTCAGCCGTATTCACCACCTCTTGAATCTCATTCTCGATCTCCGCTTCAAGATTGTTAATGCCTTCATCAGTGAGCAGCCCTTTTTCTTTCAGGTATATTTGGAAGCGGCTGATCGGATCCTTTTCTTCCCATTTTTTAACCTCATCCTCGGAGCGGTATTTTTTAGGGTCATCAGCCGTGGTATGCAGGCTCATCCGGTAGGTTACGCTTTCAATCATGGTGGGTCCGCCCCCGGAACGGGCCCTGTCAACTGCTTCTTTTGCGGCAGCGTAGACTGCCAAAATATCGTTGCCGTCGACTTGTATACCGGGGATGTCATGGGCCAGGGCTTTCTGGGCAAGGGTTTTCGAGTGGGTCTGCTTGGCGCGCGGCAGGGAAATTGCCCATTGGTTGTTCTGGCAAACAAAGATAACCGGCGCCTGATAGACACCGGCAAAATTCATCGCCTCATGAAAATCTCCTTCCGAGGTCGCGCCATCGCCGAAAAAAGTCATAACCACCTGGGGCTCCTTCCTGTATTTAATGGCCATGCCGATGCCAGCGGCATGGAGGATCTGGGAGCCGACCGGTATGGAGATCGGCAGATCGTTGCGGCCTTCTTCCACCAGGCCGCCCTCGTCATAGCCACCATAATAAAGGATGAAGCTCTCCAGGGGTTTTCCCCGCCAATATTCGGCCAGGGTCTCGCGAAATGCCGGCACCATCCAGTCAGAGGGCTCGAGAACGGCCACAGCTCCCAGTTGTGATGCTTCCTGCCCCTTTATGGGAGCAAAAGTGCCGATGCGCCCCTGGCGCTGCAGATTGAGCATGCGCTCATCGAAACGGCGGCCCAAAAGCATGGCCCGGTGCAACTTCAGTAAAAATTCATCCGGCAAGTCAGGCTCCAGTTCCTTGTCCACGACGCCGTTCTGGTCCAATATGGCTAAATATTCCGTACTGTACGGAAGTTCGATTTCTTTGCGCGGCATTGCTTCCTCCCTTGGGGTATTGTAAAAAAAGTTATTACGAGCAACCTTTACATCAAGAGGCTGTTTTGCAACATCCTGTTAAACCTTTTAAAAATACGTTATAGATTTTTCTGGAGCGAAGCAAGAGGACGATTTTAAATTTTTTCCGACCCCGATTTTTATGACCAGAATCCTTTTTTCCCCCATTCTTTGGCTGAGCTGGCTGCATTTTTTTATTTTCTTTATTGCGGGGTGTACCGTTGCAGATCAATCAAGGGATGATGTCACCATTGCCGGAACGACAATGGGGACAAACTACTCCATTAAGATATCCCGGCTCCCTGAAGGCCTTTCGCAGGAAAAATTGCAGAAGGATATACATTCCACACTTGAAAGAATTAATGACCAGATGTCCACCTACAGGCCGAAGTCGGAGATTTCACGCTTTAACCGTTCCCGGGATTTGGGATGGTTCAGTGTCTCTGCCGATACGGCCCGCGTCGTCCGCACAGCCATGTTGATAAGCATGGAGACCCGGTCCGCATTCGACGTAACGGTGAGCCCGCTGGTAAATCTTTGGGGATTCGGCCCTGAATCCCGGGATAGAATAGTGCCTGATAATGAAGAGATTAAGGCGGCAAAGGCGAAAACCGGCAGCCGCAAATTAAAAGCCCGCTTGTCGCCCCCCGCATTGCGTAAACTTCATGCCGACCTTAAGGTAGACTTGTCGGCCATTGCCAAAGGATTCGGCGTTGATAAGGTCGCCGGGTTGCTGGATAAGCACGGAATTGTTAGCTATCTAGTTGAAATAGGAGGTGAAATTCGCGCCCGTGGCTTAAAAAAGGATGGCATTAACTGGACTGTTGGCATTGAAAGGCCGGACCCTGATCAAAGCATGATTCAGGAGGTGATCTCCCTTCGGAACCAGGCCCTGGCCACCTCAGGCGATTATCGAAATTTCTTCGCGCAGGGCGGGAAACGATATTCCCATACAATTGATCCCACCACCGGACGCCCTGTAGAGCATGGTCTCGCTTCGGTCACCGTGGTTGCCGATCAATGTATGCTTGCCGATGCCTGGGCCACAGCCCTTATGGTGCTCGGTCCTGAAAGAGGATATCAATTGGCTGTGGATCAAGACCTTGCCGCCTTGTTTATTGTTAAGGCGCAAGAAGGATTCGTCCAAAAGACTACGTCGGTTTTTGAAAAAATCCTTACCCTGTAAAGGAAAAACCAACAAATAGGCTGGAAATTATTAATTATAAGGCACAAAGGCACAAAGGCACAAAGGCACAAAGGCACAACGTTTTGGGGTCTTAGTACTCAAGTTCATAAGTTCGGTGGACATATACTGGTCAGTTTCATAGACAAACCACAGAGAGCACAGAGGGCACAGAGAATTATATCGTAAACCTTC
>CALZHT010000146.1 GCA_945787445.1 uncultured Desulfobulbaceae bacterium | reverse complement strand
TATCTGCCAGATGGTTTGTTTAGCTCAGCAAATGGATATTCCCAAGGCGTACATTGCATAATCCTTCATCCTGCGCAACAGCGCGGCATTGTTCTGCAAGCGTCTTTGTCGTCAACGGTAAGTCCGACATTTGAAAATGGGGGTAAAAAGCCAGAAGAGAATAGGGGATAGCAGGATCTAGCGAGGCGATGAAACGGGCAATATTTCGAACTTCCTCAACATCGATATATCCTGGCACCAGGAGAGTATTGGCAATCAGCAGGGGCGGACTCGATCGTTTATTCACCTTCGAGGCAGCCCTTGCAAAGTTTTTCAGGGTTCTTTGATTGGTAACACCGGTCAGGGCTTTGTGGAGATTTTCATCCCAGGCTTTGAGATCAAATTTAATACAGCCCCCTGACTCGAGGGCCATCTCCAGAATGCGATCGAGAAGATTTTTGTGCATGGAGCCATTGGTCTCCCAACAGATCCGCAGAATTTTCCCTTTCTTCCTGTCTCTGGCAAGTTGCGCTGCCTTCAGGGAGAAGGGGATTTGCGGTACTGGATCGCCGCCGAAGTAGCAGATACAAGAGGTCGTTTCATCTGTAGCGGCTGCCAGTTCCTTGATCGAACGGGTGTAAGGCTTGAGGGTCTCTTGCCTGAATTGCCAGTTTTGGCAATAGAGGCAATTAAATGAACAGGCATGGAAAAAAACGGCGAGGTTCCGGTAGCCATATTCCGGGCCGCGGCTATATGCATATTGCGGATAGCCCGCACCAGTACCGCCGGCACATACCCAGTCCCCCACGCAATTAGTGGGCAGGGGATCGTGATACCAGGAAAGCTTGCCTCTTTGGGCTGAAATATCCTGGATTTTTCCTGCTATATTCCTTCGTAAGCCGCAATACCCTGTTTCATTCTCCGGGATTCTGCATGTATTGACACAGATATTACAGTGGACACCCTGCCGGTCCCGAGGTGGCTTCTCTGGCAGACCAAAAGCTGCTCTGCTCTGGCGATGCGCTTCCAAAGCATGAACCAATGCTTCGTCAGGTTTCTGCCTGATACATTGCAGACAGACCCCTGGTTTTTGGGCAATGAGAGGGGATTTATTTTTACAGAGAAAACAGTGGCCCATTGTTATAAAACCTCATCGGGATCACCATCCCGCAGTAAGGGCATTTGCCGTTTTCGATTTTAATTTATGTAATATCAACGATGAATCGTTCGCTCAGCAGCGCCCCATGCTTATGGCAAATGGTGTCGTAGCACATCTATATTATCCTGCAGGATTTTCCTCTGCAGTGAAAAATTTATTCGACGATGTGGTGTTTGCCGATAACCCTTACACTGCTAGCTTGTGTCCCTTCATAACCTTCCTCTTCATTAAAACGTACCTCCATGCCGATCTCCAGCCCATCAAAATCCGCGTTTAAGAGACTATTTCTGTGAAAGTAAATATCCTCATCCTCTGCGGTGATGATTCTGCCGTAGTCTTCTTCTGGATGCAATTCAGAGACGCGGCCGTATGGCACCGTTTCATGGCTTTTGACATGTCCCTTTTGGCGACTTATATACTCCTGCATTTGCCGCTGGACAGCATCAAAGGCATCGCGGACCGCGACATAAACATCCTCATGGGCCTGATGGAGGTCTTGCTCGCGGTTGACTGCTATGGTTCCCCCTGGAAGGGTTATGTCGATTTTTGCATGATAGAGACCGCCCTTGCGCTGATGCTTATGGGATGCTTCCACCACAATCCGGCAACCCACAATAGTCTCAGCCATGTTGTCCAATTTTTCCACTCTCTCTCGAATATACGACTCTAGCGATTCTGAGACATCCATGTTGCGAAATGTAAGCTGTAAAGGTGTTTGCATTTCTCAGCCCCTGGTAGGCATGCTTCAATGCCTCGCCAATCCGGCGGGCCAGATGAATGCCGGTGGTAGTCACAAGCGTATACTCTTCTTCATCGGCAATGGTCATGATACGCTCCATGGGACGCTCTGCCTTTTTCTGTTTTTCAGTATTATGAATGAGATTCAATAATTCATCACGATGGTCGCTGAAAAATGTTCCGCTGATTTTGAGGTATCCGGCAGGATAATCATCGGCAATTCTTTGACAGGCTGGGCATATTGTTGTGTTCGCTTCGTACAGCGTCTCTTGCCATCCCCACCTGCCCTCATGAAACAGGGCACCACATTCGATGCACACAGTAGGCTCAGGCCATTTTCCCCACTCCTGATAAGTGTCGTGACGTTTTTCCTGAATCAACCGATCCCTTCTTCCATATTGGCTCTTAACCATAACCATCCTCCCCGTAATTTATCTATGCGCATTTCGAATACACCCCTTCTTGAGAAGGATTTCTCTCGCGTAGCACCTATGAGTAAAATGCCATATATATCTACCAATAATATAATGCCTTTTTGCCTTGGGAGGAACAGGGTCAGGAAATGGAAATGAAATGGAATTGGGTCCTATAATAGGATAATAAGACCGATCTCAACAAGAAATTAAGCCGTGTTCTTTTGGAATTAAGATCAGGCAGCCTCACTGCCTGAAAAGCGCAAGCAAAAAGATCAAAATCTATCAAGAAAAACAAAAAAGTTGACCAAATAACACCCATTTGTCAAACCTGATTCCACTTTTGACCCGATAATTTGACTTTCCTGGGCCAAACTGCGTAGATTGAAAATACCAGAGCTGGGTATTTGCCCTCTAACTGCTGAGACCCATGGGATATAACGTAAATGGTCTGGATCGTTGAGAAAAAGGTTTTTTACTACATTCTTGATCTTGGTTTTGAGCGGGTCAAGATCCCCCTCAGGGTGAAGTTCGAGTTTGATGTGCAAGATGGGAAACTGGTCGATAACAGCCTGACCTGGCAGGTCTTGTATAACAAAAAGATGCTGCAGGATCATTTTCCAAAACTCCAATGGGAACAGCTGGAGGAGGCCATTGACAAGACGGTGCAGAAAGGTATCGGGGCTTACCTGCAGCAGTGTGGCTATCTCAACGCAAATGAAGGCCCATGACTTTTTTCTTTAACAACTTCTGGAGGGAATTCCATGATTGACGATTGGAATGTCGTAATCACTGTCCATGAAGGCTGTTTTCGTGAGGCCTTACAATTTCTAGAAGAATTCGGCGAGGTGAGTCGGACTGACTATTTTAATGTTCTGGCCATGAAAACCGGAGAACCATATGCTCTGCTTGAACAATTTCAGGGTCTCATAACAGTTGCGCCCGAATCCCTTACCTTTTTCGCCAGGGTCATACCGGTAAGCCATTCTTTTTATTTTAAATCAGTGCAGGAATTTGAAAACAATGCAAAAGAGGTAGTCGCGTCAATGGTCCCGCGGTTGGCGGGCAAGAAATTTTTCGTCCGTATTCACCGCCGCGGCTTTAAAGGGCGACTGGTCAGCACAGAGGAGGAACGTTTCCTTGATGACTTTCTCTTGCATCTGCTCGAAGAAAATGGTTCCCCAGGCTATATCAACTTTAAAGAACCGGATGCCATTGTCGTTGTTGAAACCATAGGTCAATACGCAGGATTTGCCCTATTCACCAGAGAAGAGCTGGCAAGGTTCTCCTTGCTCAAACTCAGGTAATCTGGAATCCGTCACGCAAATGGTTTGGCTTTGCTTTGCCCGCCTATCATGCCGGCTTTGTTTTCTCGGGATAATACCATTGTCAAAGGTCAAAGAGGTCTCGTTTTGGCTTTTGTTTGATAAACTGATAATTTTATGAACCTTCGTGTAATCCCACAAGCCCTATAAAATTTCATACTATCAGGGAGATAAGGAGTTATAAAAGCCAAAATGAGATTTGACCCTAAGGCCCCTTTCCCACTGTTTGTGACAAGATTAATATACAACGAGGTTTTTCATGGAAGTAGATGTTAAGCAAAATTGTGACGGAGTGGACTGGAAAACAGTATCAGAAACACTGAAGACTGTCGGAATGGCCTATTACGAACCTGATGAGCACAGAAAAGCGTTTGAAGCCAGTCACACGACTATATTTATCTATCATGATGAACGGTTGATCGGCTTTGGCCGAGCGATTTCTGATGGCGTCTACCAAGCTGCTATTTATGACTGTGCGGTTTCCCCTGAATTCCAAGGCAAGGGAATCGGAAAGATGATAATGGATAACATCTTATCCCAAATTTCGAATTGCAACGTCATTCTATATGCATCACCAGGGAAAGAAGGATTCTACCAAACACACGGATTCCGGAAAATGAAAACGGGCATGGCGCTTTTCAAAAAAAGTGAATCAATGAGAGAACGTGGATTCACGGAATAACAGGAGTAATTAGATGAAAGTTACATATTACGTTGCGTCCAGTCTGGATGGCTTTATTGCTAAAGAAGATGGAGATGTTGCCTGGCTTGAGGATTTGGGTATTCCAATCGAGGATGTTGGATACGAAGAGTTTTTCTCGACCGTGGATGCGCTTATAATGGGTCGCAAGACCTACGATATGATTTATGATTTTGGCTCCTGGCCTTATGGAGACAAGCCTGTCTGGGTATGTACAACTAACGACATAAAGTTGATTGAAGGCTGTAATTTACAAAATGGCTCTACTCCGTTAGAAGCTTATGAAGGGGCAAAAAATCAAGGTATAAAACATCTTTGGCTTGTGGGTGGCGGCAGTCTTGCCGCATCATTTGTGGAAGAAAACATTTTAACTCATATAAGCATTACCCAGATGCCAATTATTCTTGGCAGCGGCATTAAACTATTCGGCAAATTAAAGAATCCGGAAAAGATTAAAAGATTAAGCGTGCATCCGCATGATTCAGGTTTTTTACAAATAGAGTTTTTAGTGCCTTAGAAATTACGTTTTCGAAGTCTGCGCTTATCTGTTTTTTATGAAAGTAATTTCGTGAAGGCACTAATCCCGTATCGGGATTAGTAAAAAACGCGTAACAATAGGAGTCTCTATGTTTGCGGTTATATTTGAAGTAAAACCCAAAAACGAAGGGAGAGAGGAATATTTAGAAATTGCAGCAGGATTGCATGAATTTCTTAAAGACAGAGATGGTTTCATATCTATTGAAAGGTTTCAAAGCCTAACTGAAGAGGGTAAAATTCTCAGTCTTTCCTTTTGGCGAGACAAAAATGCAATTGAGAAGTGGCGTAATATTATTGAACATAGAATTGCACAAAAAAAGGGCAAAGAATCTCTGTTCCATTCTTACAGAATTCGTGTTGCAGAAATCGTCAGAGATTATACAGAAACTGATAGAACAGAGGTTCCTCCAGATTGAAGCTCCCCGTGGCTTATAGTAGCGAAGCGGAAATCCCGTTTCAGCGGGGCCGCGGGGAGCATCAATAAGTTATTATATTGCCTACGTACCCCCGCGCCAAGTCCCCCCCCCGCCAGGCCAATTTGGTTCTCATTCTTGTCTGACTGTCTTCCTATTGCGACATAAAAATGTCTTTAATTTCAATGAATTAGATCGATGATCCATGCAGCTTGTCGCCACGTTGCGACAATTTCCCCGCTACTATCCATAATTAAAATACGATTTTTCATTATCATACTGATATTATTGAGATTAATATGTGTGGCACAGAAAATGCTTACTCTTGGAAGCGAATACGGGCACAAACCTTAAGAACGAAAGTAATAAACAGAATAACTTTTTGAAATCGCTATTTTTCATCGTCAGAGACTTCTGATAGCCAAAAGCTTCATGGTGATTGAGCTGCGAAGTGAAACAAGGCAAACGTTCTGAAAGGGTGAAAAGTAAAATAACCGGCCTAGGTTCGCCTGCGGCGAATAGTAAGCTGGGCTACCATGCGGTTACGCACCTCGGTAGGGTGGGGTGCTGTAACGGTTTAGGTATCATAATTACAGGAGGCGCTATTAATGGTAAACCCTAAATGTTCCATGCAGTTAAAACTCCCAAAGTTTTTCATTTTATTCCTTACAATTTTAATTCTTTATTCTACTGGGATGCCTGCCAATACCCATGCAGCTGTTCAGAAACAACTTAATATTGAATGGAACTATCCAACAACAGCCGGCCACGCCGGTTTTCGCCTCTACCGCGATGGCACGAGAATTCGTAACATTACTAATCCATCGACGCGAAGATTAACAACTACTCTCTGGGTCAATGAAGGTACCACAGAATCGTTTACGGTTACAGCCTTTAATAATCAAGGAAATGAGAGCCCTCATTCAACTCCTTACTCTGTAGCAATTCCGACAACTTCACCGCCAGATACAACTGTGCCGCCAGATACAACGGTGCCGCCAGATACAACTGCACCAGGAGACACAACAACTCCTGGAAACACTCATAATGGAAATATCCCAATTGATTTTGGTGAAATCGAAATTAATCAGAACTGGAAGAGGGTCACTTTAACAAAGTCCTTTAGCGAGCCCATCGTCGTCGCCAATTTAACAAGCAACAATGGCCCAGCCCCTGCGGTTATAAGGATAAGGAATGTTAATGCAAACGGTTTTGAAATCCGTGTCCAGGAATGGGATTATCTGGATGGGCAACATGCTCTTGAAACAGTGAGTTATATAGTTATGGAGCGTGGCAGCTATGCGCTTGATGATGGCACTCGTTTGGAAGCCGGACGACTTCAGACCAGCAGCACAGGAACCCTTGCAAGTTTTCCGTTTATGCAATCCTACAATAGAATTCCTGTGGTGACCACTTCCATTGTTACCTTTAACGGAGGAGATACGGTCACTGGGAGACTGGCAAATATCAGCACGACAGGTTTTGATTTTATGCTCCAGGAGCAAGAATTCAACGCACAATCCCATGGGCAAGAAACTGTCGCCTATATTGCTTGGGAACGATCTTCAGGGACCATAGCCAACATGGTGTTTGAT
>CALZHT010000145.1 GCA_945787445.1 uncultured Desulfobulbaceae bacterium | reverse complement strand
GGTGCTATCCTCGCAATGATATAATGGCACCCTGGCTATAATACGGTTTATTTGATATCTGGTCCCAAACCTTCTTTTGAAAGGTCGTGCCTTTTTTGAGAAATGGTGAATTCCGCGGATAGGGGAAATCTTTCCTTTTGCCATGAATGTATTCCTTGAAGTATCTACATAGCGGCTGGGAATGCTCCTTGCGGAATTTTCCATGCGGGTATTTCTTTTGAAGCCAGGATTGGGCCTCATGCAAAGCTTCCTCCGAAAAGCTGAGGAAGATGATTTCAGTCTTATCCATCAGGGAAAATATCTCGATCCCTTCTTCGCTGCAGACTGTTATGCCAATGGAGGGAGAATGTATCATTCGCTTTTTCAAAAAATAATATCATTGCATAGAATTTGAAGATAATTATATAATTTATTTTAATAAAATACCGAAGTAATAAATGAGTGACATTTACATTATATGGTGGTATTGAATGCAGTGTCTACGATATGTAGTGTTTGTTTAAGTATTTTCTAGCATGATAACAGAGGGTTAACATCTATTTTCCGTGAGATTTATCTTGATTTTTCAAGGTCCTTTACTATAATTCCTAATAAAGAAAAGAGTATGTAAACGCATGTTGCTCGCAGAGATAATTTACATGTCTGAAAAAATGCATTTTACTGCCAGAAACCTTACTGTCATTCTCCTTGCCCTGTCATTGCTGCTCATCAGCCCAATGACAGCGACAGCCAAGCGTTCAAAAACTTCCGCAAGCTATACGATCCTTGTTTCGAAACACAAGAAAGCACCTGGTGAACCATCTGCAGTAACTGTTCCATCGCGGACAGGCGCTAGATATTCGACCGCGAAGCATAGAAGTAAAAAAAGATCTCAGACAATTACAAGTAAAATTACAGCCTCTGAATTCAGGAAAATGCTTTCTTCCAAGAGCGCTTTAATCGTTGATACAAAAACCGGTAACACCATTTACGCCCATTCACCGGGCAGGTCGGGTCAACCGGCCAGCACCATAAAGGTTCTGACTGGGTTAATTGCCATCCGCTATCTGGAAAATGATGCTAAAATTCCTGTGAGCCGCAGAGCTTCAAGGATGCCAAGTTCAAAAATCTATCTGGAGGCGGGGAAATCATATCTGGCCGATGATATGATAAACGCGGTTCTCCTTTCATCGGCAAATGATGCCAGTGTGGCTTTGGCAGAAAAAATCGCCGGTTCTGAAAAAACATTTGCCAAGTTGATGACCCATAAGGCCAAGGCCTATGGTGCGAGAAATACCGTATGCAAAACTTCCACCGGCCTGACTGCCCGGGGCCAGAAGTCGACGGTCCGAGACCTGGCAGCTATTTTCGAAAAGGCTATGGAGAGTCAAGAATTCGCAAAACGGATGGCGCTGGTCAAGACCAAGACGACATATGGCAAGGTTTTGCGAAATCATAACAAGGCCCTGCGGTCGATTGACGGAGCCGAGGGCGGAAAAACCGGTTATACCAGAGCTGCGCGTCAGACTTATGTTGGGAAGTTTAGCCGGGATGGTCATGAAATTGTGGTTGCTCTCATGGGAAGTGAAACCATGTGGCAGGATGTTAAGGATCTCGTTGAATACGGTTTTGCAAAAATGGCTACCAACCAGGATTTTAGGGCGGCATCGGACAAAATAGCGCCCCATATTACCTCCCTCATGCATAGCACTTTAAACCAGCAACAGGCATTGCTGGTAATTTCAGAGAATAAAAAAGTATCATTGCTCTAGCGGGAACCTGAAAAATATTTTTTTTGAGACTCCCCTGATAGTTTTTGCTGTTTCTCCGATTATCACCCTTGGACCAATATGAAAAGTCAGGAAAAGGCCAAACTGCGTGCCTTGTTTGCCGCTTCCCACCAAAAAACTATTTTTTCTTTACCGCAAGGCAAGATCGCTGAACAGCTGCGCCGCGCAGATATTTACCGCGAGGCCAAGCAACTTTTTGTCAGTCCGCATCAAGTCTTAGATCAGATCCGGATCAATGCTCTGTTGGACGGCAAAGAGTTGATCATGCCAGGTCCGGGGCTGCAGGAGGGCTTTTACCGTGTCCGGCCGTATCGCATTCCTTTCCGGGATATCCCCTATGGAGTATCGTTCAAAGGATTGTCCAAATATGCTCAGAACCTGGCAACAAACGAGTTGAGTGAACTGCATATCCAGCTTATGGTAACCGACGCCCTGGCGATAGATTCTTTCGGAAGAAGATTGGGAGATGGCCATGGTTTTTTTGACCTTTCCTGCTCTCTTTTGTCTCAATGTGGAGCGCTTGCGCAAGAAGTCACAATTCTTGCGGCCGTTGCAGAAGAACAAATCCAGACGGAATCTCTGCCGCTTGATCCATGGGACGTGATGATTGATGGGATACTTCTTGCAAATGGGATACGTTTTTTTGCGAAAAGGAGTTCAAGTGGTCAAGGGATACTTTGGGATTTTCTGGACATGAAGCGCATCAGGAAGATAAAGCCGCTTTGGGAATTGTATCAAAACAAATTACGCAAATAAATTGAACTATATGTACCTGGTTAATCAGGCTAGTTTTTGTTTTCCCTGAATACGGGTTCCAGTTCGCACATTTCGGCATATGTTGCAATCTCACCTTTTAATGCTCGTACGTATGGACAATCCCAGATAGCGAGAATTTTTTTTCTTTTGATGTATGCGGGGATTGTTTTTCCTTCTTTTTCTTGGTCATGATCCGGGTTCCTTTCTAAAACATAGGGAAAAATTTGCGGGCGTCTGCACGTTTCAGGTCTCTCCGTATATATCCTGCAGGCTCCGCTTTCACTCAAGTGGGGGCAGGAACTCTCTTTAGGTAAAATCAAACTCCAGCCGGTTTGCCAATGAAAAAGGTTGGGCTCCGCTTCATAGAATGGGCGGTTGTTATGGTACAAAGGCGGCTCCAGGAGTGAAGTGTGCGTTTTCGACTCTTCCGTACTAACTGCTGGTATTTTGAATAAAGAGATTTCACTTTCATGCAGTGGAATCTCGAAAAAAAGTTGGGACATGGAAGAATCGGGACCAATGCAGCAGATCGTGCAATGGCACGGGCCGCATAGCAGGGTATTTATGGTTTCGAGTTCCTGCGTTACCAGATTGTGGGCAATCCAAAGTTCCACGGCTTCAAGTGACTCAAGGGGTCTGAGATCTTCATCGAGAATGTGAAATGCAGGCTCCTGGGGATTTTTTATGCGCTCCATATTCTGTAATAAACTGGTAAAGGGCCTGAGCATTTCGGTGGGATTTTTATAAAGAGCATTGCCAATTTCAATGGGTTCAACAAATTCTTCAACAAGAGAAGAAACGTTCGTAAATGGCCCGGTCAGATAAAGAAACTGAAGAATTTTCACCACAGGAAGCAGGGGTTGTTTTAAGAGCAAAACACCCTGTTGGAATTGGGAAGAGGTGATGAAACCGTGTCCATTTGTATTCATACTCTTGACCTGGGATGTTTGAAATATTAGTATGGTTTTCCGTAAGTTGAATAAAGTATTTGTTTTCTCGTCATTCACCAACAAAAAAGGAGCAGAATGCGCTCATTGTTGGTGAATGACATTGTTTCCGCCGGACACCTTACTATCATTGAGGATACCGTGTCAACCGCGCACGAAAATCTATTCGTATGGAAGATTTTGACAAACAACCCCTAATCGAACATCTGGCAGAACTCCGCACCTGTCTCGTCGCTTCATTGGTGGCTGTGGGTATATGCTTTGCCGTCAGTTACTATTTTATAAAAGATGTGGGCGCGTGGTTTTTCAAGCCCCTGTTTGAAGTTCTGCCTGATCAATCGAGTCTTATTTTCACTTCGTTTCAAGAGGCCTTTTTTTTTATCTAAAATTAGCCCTGGTTTGCGGAGTTCTTTTGGCCAGCCCGGTGATCCTCCTGCAGGTTTGGCGCTTTGTTGCTCCAGGACTGTATAAGCATGAAAAAAAGGTGGTCCTCCCCTTTGTCCTGCTTTCATGCTTCTGTTTTCTTGGCGGCGCTGCTTTCGGGTATATTGTGGTTTTCCCGCCCGCCTTCCGTTTTCTCTTGGGCTATACCACTGATTTTCTGAGCCCTTTGCCCACCGTGCAGGAGTATTTCTCCTTAAGTCTCAGGCTCCTCATTGCCTTTGGCGTGATTTTTGAACTCCCCATTTTCATGGTAATGCTTGCCAAAATCGGTGTTGTCAATGCTCCTTTTTTACGAGCACACAGAAAATACGCCTTCCTCATCGCCTTTATCATCGCCGCCATTCTCACTCCTACCCCTGATGTGGTAAACCAGATGCTCATGGGTTTCCCCCTCATCGTCCTCTATGAAATCAGCATCATTGCTGTGCGGTTCTTTGGAAAGAAGCCTTTTACACATTTCACACCGGATGAAACATAAGTAATGTGGAAGTCCATTGATCTGCGAACTCTGGCTTTCTCCCCTCGTAGACCACGGAAAATCGTATCAGGACGCTATCAGGTGCTTATGAAGTTCTTTTTTAAAGCATGGCCGAGGAAATCCGGATACAGGTGGTGGGTGTCAAGATGATATCTACCATGCGAGGTCCCATCTTCGCCAACAGTTGCACCGTAAGAATCAATATAGCCAAGCCTGTTTTCTGTCGCGGCGCGACAAAGATGGTGATTGAATAATCTCACTATCTGAAGAAAATTTTCTCTGTCTGATTGGGAGAGAGTTGAAATATCGTAGTTCGGAGCAGGAACTCCACAGACGAGAGTCTTGATTGCCCTTTCCCTCGTGCGTTCCAGTAGGTAATTGATGTAGCGGCTGGTCTGGTTTTCTATCAGGATTTCAGTTGGCGCTGGGTTTTTCCTGAGATGGGCCAATATTCCTTCATTATGCCGGGATATTCTCTAAGGTCGCCTCGAAACCTGCTTTGTATTGGTTTGGTCGGTCATTGGCCAGGTGCCAGGCCTTGCAGCCAATGATCAGGCATGAGATGGCTCTGTAGTCGTTGTTGTCAAACCCTAACACAGTCTGGTGCGGCGACAGGCAGTGGCTGTCACCCAGGATAAAGAGTTCGGCGTTCGCTGGTTTTGCATACAATTCGCCATTCTCTCTCTTGAACCTGAGGAGATTGCTCAGGTATGTATGGTAGGCACGCATGAAGCGCATCTGTTTTTCATCGGCGAAGTTTTTCTGGTTCAGGATTCCGCTACTGTTCAGAAGGGCTGACGAACATGTCTCCAAATCACCCTGCAGCCATGCGACTATGGCTTTTGCCACCAGGATTTCATTTTTCCGGTTCGGGTCGATTTTTGAATTGGAAACGGCTTCTTCCAATAAAAGTCTGCTTTCTTCCAGGCACTGTTGGATTATGTAAGTGTTTGCCAGCTGAAATTGAGCATCCGTATATCCGGGGTCCTGTTTCAGGGTGTATTTGAAACGTTCTACAGCCTCATGCAGGTGGCCCTTTTTTTTGCAGACAACACCCAAGTTGTAATTTGCATCGGAATTTTCCGGATCTAAAGCCAGTACCTGTTTGTAGGAGT
>CALZHT010000144.1 GCA_945787445.1 uncultured Desulfobulbaceae bacterium | reverse complement strand
CCACCAACTGTCAGGACGACCATCAACAAACAGGCTGAAATGACCATCACTCGTTTGCTCATGTGAATTCTCCATCTGATTGCTGATAGCTAACGAATTTAGAGTTATGACGGCGCGGAGCCGCCATCATAACTCCAATTGGACTGAACCACCTTCGCAATCCATTCCATTTGGAGTTTTATTTAAAAAGAATACTCTATGGTTAGGAATATAAGAGATTTGAATTTTTTGTGCAAATTGAACAGCCGCGGTTCAATTTCTATGCCGCATTTCGTTGTTTGGTAATCTATCTGATGTAGTAGCCGGAGACTCGCCACTTTCTGTCCTTGTCCATCATGGGAGTTACCGTTTCCACTGCCTTTTTTTTGTTCTCAAAGGAGGTGTTGAATTGGATGACAACATATTCCCCGTCAGGAGCGCCCGGCAACGAGGTCTTGTAAGTCTTGCTCTTGACCTTTCTGGAAATCAGTTTGCCCAGAGGGTTCCTTACAGCTTGCAAGGACTGCTCCCATTGTTTCTGTTTGACGGCGTTCCTGAAGTATTCCGCCGCTTCATTCCAGCTCTGCCCATACTTCCCCTCATCCACCATGCTCAACCATGTCTCGGCTGCATACACTGCAGTCATCTCCTTCTCCGATTCCGCCGCCATCCCTGTGACCGCAACCAGCATCACGCCCACAACGACCAGAAATACGATTCTACGGACCATACTCTCCTCTCCTTTCTTGTCCCAACCTTTGCCCTAGTTTGTGGTGATATTAGGATTCATCTACTTTTTTCACTTGATATCTGATGATGGTAAGATACTTTTCCGGGTTTCCTTTTCCGAATAAACCCGGTCCCTTTATGTATTCTTCTTCATGGACGCCGGCAATCTCATAACCCTGTTTTTTTATAAATTCCATTAATCTGTTTACGGTCGGTTCTTCTGCACTATATGGGCCGATATGAAGAATCTCTGCAACATTGCCATACTCCCAGGTAGTTAACGAAACATCCAGTCCGGGCTCCGGCTGAATTTCAGGAAGCTCTGCTGTATTCTCGGGCACAGGCATTGCGTATAATCCAACCCATTCTTCTTTAGGTGTTTCGAGAGGTTTTGGCCAACGCGCCCGCGGCGCCGGCTGTTTCGGGCCTTTTGAGGTCCCCTTGATTTTGAAATACATCTTGAATAACAATCCAAAGGTTTTTTCGCCTACCACATTCGGGTCACCATTAGCCTTAACCACAACCATTTTTTGATCGCCCTTTTGCGATATCTTTGGCTCTTTGAGGTCTTCAAATTGCGATACATCAGGACCTCTCATTAGAAAGAACAGCAAAACCACGGCAACAAGAACAATTACAATTATGGATATAACGATTTTCATTATTCTTCCCCTGCCTTTTGCTTAATATTAAACCTTAAACGAATTAAGAGTTTTACTGTGTAGAGCCGCCGTCTAAACTCCAGTTGGACTGAACCGCTTTCGCAATCCGTTCCACTGGGTGCAAAGCATTATTCTCCGAGTTAATCTTCTCCTAATGCTTCCAAATCTGCTAAATCTTTCTTTCTTCCGGTGGCTTTTTTGTTCGAGATAAATTCTTTCAGTCCGATAAAATAAACGGACACATCGCCAAACATGCCTTTTGTCCTGTGACTATAGGCTTCTTCCCATGTTACACCAGTGAGAGACGTAATAAGATCCACACGTACAGGTGGAACCCCAAGTTGAACTACTTTGTCAGGGAAATTAAAATCTTCTGCTTTAAGCCCAAGATCCCCAAAGCCAAATTCGCTAAGGGCATCGATAACATGCAAGGCATTTTCGGTGTCAGATCTGACGAAGATGTCTATGTCGCCTGTAAAACGCGGCGCACCATGAAATGCCAGTGCATATCCTCCAACTATCATATATTCAACTTTGTGCGCGTTGAATAACTCGAGCAGTTCTTTGAAGTCTGGCTGAACTTCCATAATGTTGCCTTCTTAGATATTCTACCGTTTCAATGCGTTTTTCAGCACTTTGACTACGCCAATAGTTCAAATCTTCTTTAATTGAATTTTTATCATGTAAAGAATGTTGAGTAATAACTTTCTTAATCATCGGTATTTCTCATATTTTTTTTAGTCGAACGAATTAAAAGTTTTTACGGTGCGGAGCCGCTATAAAAACTACAGTTGGACTGAACCGCCTTCGCAATCCGTTCCATTTGGAGTTTTAATTAAGAAGTATACATTCCGGTTAGGAATATATGAGATTTGAATAGGTGTTGCAAGGAGTAATCCTGACAACTTCCGGCAATTTTCATCTTCCCGGAACCGGCAATCATGGCATGCGGGCTTGGTGATAAGTTTCGACGGTAAATACGGACGGAGTTAATTTATTAGGTTTAGCCTTGAATAAGTTATTAAATTAACTCCGTACCACCTTACTGCTCCAGGCCAGGATGGAAAAATGGGGATGATCCATGGCCCTGAGGATGCGTTCGGTCTGCTTTTCCTGGGTCAGATTGAATCTGCTGTGTACAGAGCCCACCACCAGATCGAGCGTGGCAAGCAGATCATCAGGCAGATCAAGACTGCCGTCTTCAAGGATATCGACTTCAATGGACTTGAGCAGGGTAATTCCTTTTAGCTCTGCGTTGAGCTGGTCGATTGCCTCGATATGGCGCAGCAGCCGGGAGTTATCCAGGCCGCGCGCTACAGTGAGCCGCTTGGAATGTTCGGTAATGGCCAGATACTGTAAACCGCGGTCTTTGGCGGCACGGGCCATTTCCGCAAGGGTATTGCGGCCGTCAGTGGCCGAGGTATGAACGTGCAGATCACCCTTGAGGTCGGTAATCTTTATGAGATTCGGCAGCATGCCGGACCGGGCGGCCTCGATCTCACCGCGGTTCTCCCGCAGCTCCGGAGGGATAAAAACCAGGCCGACAGCTTGAAAAACAGATTCCTCGGTATCACCGGCAACTTTTTTGTCATCCTGAAACACTCCATATTCATTGATTTTCAGGCCGCGTTGCTGGCCGAGCTTACGGATCACGATATTGTGGGCCTTGGAACCGGTGAAATAGTGGAGGGCGGAGCCGTAACAATCCTTATCCACAACCCGCAGATCAACCTGGAGACCGGAGTGCAGGATCACCATGGCCCGGGTGGTGCCATGGGCAACCACCTCCCTGACCTCATCGTATTCGACAAAACGGTCCATAACCGTGCTGTTGCGACCGGCAGTGACAAGGATGTCGAGATCGCCTATGGTTTCCTTGCAACGGCGATAACTACCTGCTACTGCAACCTGGTTGACGCCTTTGACATTTTTGAGGTATTCCTTCAAAGACTCGGCATATTGGACAACCACGGCCCGCATAATAACGGGCTTCTTTTCCAGCCGCGATTCGATTGCCCCTATGATCCTTGCTTCGATTTTTTCACCAAATCCCGGCATGTCACGCAAGCGCTTGTCGCGGGCCGCCTTCTGGAGCTCCTCCAGCGAGGTAATGCCCATGTCATGATACAGGGCATGGACCCGTTTCGGTCCCAGGCCCGTTATCTTTAGGAGATCCACCAATTCCGGCGGCAATTGCCGGTGCAGTTTTTCCAAGGCGCAGCATTGACGGGTTGTAACGATTTCCATGCATTTGGCCGCCAGCTCTTTACCAATTCCTGACAATTTTGTGAGATCTTCGTCCGCCTCGATCATTGCGCTGACATTGCGTCCCAGCCCTTCGACGGTTTGGGCCCCGTTACGGTAGGCTCGCACCCGGAAGGGGTTGGCGCCCTCGATTTCCAAAAGGTCGGCGATCTTGTTAAAAATTGCGGCAATATCCGCGTTATGAACTGGCATCTTTCCGTGGACCGGTCAGTTGGTTTTTAATCAATTAAATTTGCAACTCTCCGCAGCTTCGCCTAATAGGAAAGCTCCTCTTTGTTGCGACAAATTAAGAGAACACGCTTTGTTTTAAATATCCAAACAATCCTGGCAACGCCCCCTATATGCATTTTTATAGCATATTTATGCTGGTGAAAAACAGTAATTGTCAGGTTACGATTTTTTCTGCGAATGAAGTCCTTGCTTGATATTTTGCGATGAATTTCCAGTGAAAGAGAAAGGGGCAGGTCGGGCCAGTCCGATGCTGGCAGGTCTGTGGTACAAAACGTTCAAGAAGTGTGGCAATACAGGAGGAACAAATGCTACAGCAACTCTTTTCAGATATTTCAACTGAATTTCTTGATCATGCGCTCAATTGCGTCGAGACCGGCTTCCAGTTGGTGCATCTCCGGCCCGAAACTGATGCGGCAGTAATTTTGAAAACGCCGCAGGGTGCGTCGCTGTTCAGGATTAACATCGAAAAATACTCCCGGCACGGTTATGACCTTTTCTTTCAAGCCTTCATGAAAGAAGCGCAGGCCGTCATTTAAAGGCTCCGGCAGGTTCGAGAGATTGGCCCAGAAATAAAAGGTGCCGCGTGTTTCAGACTCTACCCCGATCCCCAATTCCTGCAGCCTTTTAAAGACATATTCCCGTTTTTTGCCAAAGTGCTCCTGAATAGCCTTTGCTTCCTGGATGACCAAATCCGGCTCCAATAAAGCAATGGTCTGCCGCTGAAAAGGATTGTTGGCCCCGCCGTCAAGAAATGAGCCGGCACTGGCGATGACGTCAATAACCGGCTTGGGGGCCAGGGTCCAACTGATGCGCCAACCGGGATAGCGCCAGTTTTTGGTCAGGCCGTTAATAAGAACAACCGGGTCGGTGTCCACATTTTCAATAAACTCCGCCCCGGAAACCATCCGGCATCCCCCGCCTGCAGGTTTATCATAAATGAAGTGCGAATAAAATTCGTCCAGAATCAGGCTGCAGCTCGTTTCCCTGGCCAGGTTCACCCAGGCATGTAAATCATTGCCGCTCACCACCTGACCGGTGGGATTGCAGGGATTGCTGATCAGCACGGCCTGTAAACCGCGGCCCAGAATTTCATCGCGTAAATCAGCCACGGATATTGTAAAGCCGACTTTACGTTTGAGCAGGATCGGGATGGGGATGAAGGCCCTGAACACACT
>CALZHT010000143.1 GCA_945787445.1 uncultured Desulfobulbaceae bacterium | reverse complement strand
GCTTTGGAAATATCGATGAGTCCATCGGTGTGAGACAGTTCCGGGGAAGGTTTAAGAGTACAGTTTAGAAAAAGGGCCTTTAATGCTGAAAAATCCCATGTGCTCTTGTTGCACATTTCCAGTTGTTTTTCATTCAGTATCATGGACCCACCTCCGTTGTTATACATAACGCAAAAAGTTCTTGCCGATTGAACAGGCAAGGAACGAGCGAGGAGCCGGCGGAGCAGCCTTGTAGCGCTGTGAGCAGGCACCGCAGCGAATGACGCAGCATGGCAAGGTGGATAGGACTTTTTGCATCATGTATATTTTAAAATTTTTTTAATAAAGCAATAACAGATAGTACCGTAAAATTGTTCTGATCAGAAGGCAAACGAAAACAGGCGTAAGGGTGTTCTTATGGGTTGCAAGGTGAAATTGTAAATGCGTCTAACTGTGATATAAGATTTCGGATGGGTGAAAAGGTGAAATAGAATATAAGTATAGTTAATGATCAGTGCATTCAATTGGCAAGATTATACTGAAAGTTGTTCCATTGCCCAGCTCACTTTTGACCTCAATTTTTCCGCCATGTCTTTTAATGATCCCATAACTGACGGAAAGTCCCAATCCTGTGCCCTTAACTTCGGATTTGGTGGTGAAAAAGGGCTCGAAGATATGCTCTATATTTTCGGGGCTAATGCCGAGGCCGGAATCCTGGATGTGAATAGCAACCGAACTATCAAGGAGTTGGGTGGTAATTGTAATTTTCCCCCCTCCTTTCGGAATGGCATCGACACCATTTTTTAGTACGTTGAGGAGGACCTGTTTAATTTGATCGGCCACTGCCTGGATATGGGGGACGTTGGCGGCAAAATGCTTTTCTATTTTAATGCCTCTCGTTCTAAATTCTTTTTTCATGAGTAACAGGATATTGTTGATGGTTCTGTGCAGGTTCATGGGAGCCATTACCCCGCTTGTCGGCCGGTTGAAGTCCTGGAGGTCCTTGATCAGACGCTTGATTCTCTCACACTCATGGAGGGCCAAATCAACCAGTTCCCTATCATCCTGATCAAGAGCGGCTCTTGTCTCGATGCCTTTCAGGACATTACGGATACCATACAGGGGATTGTTGAACTCATGGGCAATGGATGCTGAAAGTTTGCCAATGGCACTGAGTTTTTCAGCATGGAGCAGCTGATCGTGGGTTTTTTTCAACTCGGCAGTGCGTTCTGCGACCCGATGTTCGAGTTGGGCATGGGCTTTTTTAAGCGCTTCTTCGGCTCGCTTACGTTCCGTGATGTCGACAAAGGTAACCAGTATCCGCGATAATGCTTTTTGGTGTTCTCGGAGAACAACTAAACTGAGAGAAAGCGATTTTTCTTCTCCCAGTATGGTTTGGATTGGAATTTCGCATTCAAAGGTTGTATTGCCTTCTGCCAGGGAAATCATTACTTCTTTAATGATCTGCAGAGACTTCTTGTGGAAATAACTTTTCAGATTCCTTATGAGTGCATCTTTACCGGTGGCTTGAAAGAATTTGACGCTTGTCTGGTTGACGCCAACAATCTTAACAAGAGATACCAGATGCTTTACTTCTTCAATGTTTTGCTCAAAATACGATCTGAAACTCGCAACACCGGAATTGTGGAGTTCATCCAAACGCAGTTTTACAGCAGTAAAATCCATTTCCCAGATCGGGATAGGTGAATCTTCAAAAAGGGTGCGGTATTTCTCTTCAGATTCTTTGAGCTTTTGGGTCAGCTTTTCTTGCGAACTCTTGAGTTCATGTCGTTCGAGCGTGTTCTTAATTATATAGGGCAAAGTGGTAAAATAATCGCCCGATTTCGTAATATAATCATAGGCTCCTTCTTTAAGGGCTCTTACTGCTATCCGTTCATCTCCCATGCCGGTGACCATGATAACCGGAACATCAAACTCCTTTTTTCTTATTTCCGCCAGCACTTCCAAGCCGTTCATATGCGGCATCTTGTAATCCAGGATGACCAAATCATACCTTCCGCTTGAAAGTTTCTCCAGCGCTTCTTTCCCTGCACGTACCCCATCCAGCTGACATCGGATTTCAGAATTATTGAGATGCCTGCACATCAGTTCCAATTGATCCGGATCATCGTCTACTATAAGGGTGCTGATATCTGCCTGAGTCATAATGTATCCTTTACTATGCCAAGCGCCAGTAGTTTGATCCATCAACAGGCTGAGCGGAAATTTTATACCCCACATGGGAGTACAAATGCCTTTATAATTCCATACGGGGTACTTCAGTGCTCCTTCCACGTAATTTGTCCGAGCATCGCATAAATTCTGTTTCAGCGGGGCCACGGGGAGCTTAAATTTCACTGCTTTATCACCTTTAAAACACAAAAAGCCTCCATCGGATTTCACACCCTTGGAGGCCTTACATGGGAATTTTCAGGATAACCCCTTTCATAGATAGGTCCCCGAAAGAATTTCATGCAGTTTTAGCAGATTTTTAAAATTTTAATTACATTATATCTTTAATGTCAGCGTATTAAAGTACTGCAAGCCATGTCAATCAAATAAATAAAAAGATAGGAAGTTTATTCGCAAAAAGGTCGAAAACTACCGGGGTAAATATCTTGCTTGCGGGAGAAATATGATAGGTGAAGATTTTTTTACCAATAAAAATCAATCTTGATGATCCCGCAAAAAGTCGGGAAAACGGTTAACGTGCCATGTATTTTCAACTAGTTACAAAGTAATACATCGATGAACTGGCAAAAACATGACAAAAAGCACATGCTGAACTTATCGCCATTTCATTGCAAGGACTGATATCGGTTAACGCGTCCGCGCAGCAGACAAATCGTATTTTTTACGGTTTCATCAATCCTGCTTCTCTTTGTCAACTCTAGCTATAAAAAAGAATACTATTCCCAAGACTAAAAGCCCTGATAGAAGGACTGCAATATCAATAGGCGCTTTATGCTCCAAGGTGGCTATAAAGAGTTTGCGGATAAAAGCAACCAGCGCGAGTTCAAGGAAAATACGGACATGGAATCTGCCACCTCTGAGATGCTGGATCTCGGCGTGTAATAATTCAATCATCATCCACAGGATTAGGAGAGATCCAAGGGCCTTTATCACCCCATGTTCAAGATTTTTCGTTAAGGCAAAAATAACATCCGAAACAAAAAGGCTGACCATGCCAACAGCCATGGCCAACAGACCGAACATCAGAATGAGATTAAGCCCATGAAGCAGGCGTTCAGACCATTGTATGAGCTTGGTATCTACCCGATGGGAAAAAAATTCCTTGTTTATTTCCTCTTCAACAAAAGAGCTGGTAATTACGCCAAGGTTGATATCCAGGGCTTTGTGAAGGGTCAGCAGATGATTTTCATTGAGCTCGCCGTCTGCGATTTTTGCCTCTACATAACGCTGGCAGTAATCGCGGATAAAATTCATTGCAGCGTTAACGTAATAACTTTTCAGGCCTATTTTAACATGGACTTTGCCAATCCTTTCTAAACGAAGCAAATAGCTTTGGTCGTATTTGCCGTTAAAAAGATCGGCAAACCATATTTTAAGGGTTTCCTTACGGCGTTTAGCTGCCTCTTCGGTCTTGAAATAGGAAGCGGTGGCGGGATGTTCTTTAAGATACGTATAAAAGTCTTCTGCTAAGTTATCGGCAAAAGGCAGAAGAACCGAGCCAAGGTCGGCCAGGTTTTTCTCATCATTAGCAGTAAACTGGTAGAGCTTGCGAATGTCTTCTATGGATTCCATGAAAACCTCAAGAAAGATGTTGATTGAAAAATCCTTATCATATCTTAGGTGATTTTGAAGAAGATTATAACTAGAGTTAGGATTGTGTCGAATGTTTTTTCAACTCAAAAATAGTTGAAAGAAGCTTGGATATCTATTTTCAGATGAGAAAATAATACGGTAACGCAAACCATATCCCTTTCTCCCCAGCCAGGAAGTGTGAGGGAATTTACTCTATTCTGCTTGTAAGAAGTGCTAATTTTGTCGGCTTCACCCCAAGAGTACGTCCGATGGGTGCCGCAAAAAGGACGCTCCGCGACACTGCAACGCTTTAAGTCCTCGATTTTTCGTGACGAAAAAATGGCGACAGCGATTTTTTGCGGGATCATCAATTTTGATGGTCTAGTAAACAGCGGTTGTGTGCTTGCTGTGCCTTTTACTAGATAATTTCTGTTGGACAATTGGTTTGAGAGAGGAGAGGAACCAGTCAGTTGCTAGCCGGGGAAAAGAATTACCTACAGTCCCCATATTGCATAGTACATTGTTACTAACCTTGTACAGGCGGTTTGCGGATCTTGAGACACAGTTCCTGGCCAAGGGAGGGAAAAAGTGTGCCCCACAGCTGGTTGAATCGCATCCACAGCGCGGAGTTCTCCCACCAGGCCCCTCGTTTTCGGATAAACCAGCTGCCGGCCATAAACTCAAGCTCTAGCCCAGCGTCTTTAATCATCTTTCTGGTTCTGGAAGGCCAGAATGAATGCTGGTGCCGGCCCAGAGTCCTTTTATAGGAAGCAAAGTCTTTGGCGAATTGTTTTTCGCGGATCTTTGCAAAGAATTTCGGCTTTACCGGGAAACCCAGGAGCATCAAACCTCCTGGTTTCAGAATCCGATTCAGTTCAGAAAGGGCAAACTCCGGCCGGGGTAAATGTTCCAGGACATGGAGACAAACCGATATGTCAACGGATTCATCATCCAGAGGGAGTTTCTGGTCCAGGTCACAGGGTTTCAATTCATTAAAATGAGCAGTGTGCAATTCCTCAGCATTAAACTTCAGGCTTGGCTCAAGGTCCATACCGATCACATAGAGGTCATCGGTTTTGGGGAGCAGCCGTTTGAAAATGCCCCGGTCTATTCCGGCGTCGGAAAGGATAAGCGGTCGTTTCAGAGTACTCCGGAGTTCATCCAAAACCGCGTTGACCGCCCACCAGTATCGTATGGCCCGGATGGGATATTTCGTACTTTTGGATTTGGGGTCCAACGGGAAATCATCTTTTCTGAGCCCGTCCGGCTCTTCAAACATGTCCAGCGGCCAGCGAAAAAATTGGAATCGATTTTTCATATATGCGTAAGGTCTTAACCTGAAGGTGTGTGGTTATTCTCTTTGGCTAAGCATTTGCCAGAGAAGGTTCATAAAAACGATGGTCCCTGAGACTGTTTAAGGTGCATTGATTATAAGGTTTATGAACACCATGCCCACCGTAGTTTTTGTTTAAAAATTGATGAAATCGTAAAAAATTCAACATCATCGCTGTATTATCGCCCAAAAGGATTTCTTTGTTTCCGCTCAGGGCACGTTGTAACTAGTTCAAATTACATGGCACGTTAACCGCATTCCTGACTTTTTGCCAGTATGTCAAAATTATAAGGATCGGGAAATATAAATGAAAAGCAAAGAATTATCATTATTTTAATGAAGTAATCACTGGACTTTTTTGGGAAGCAGGTTAATTGCGAGAATTAATTCTGTACATTGCCAATCTGTCTGCCCTGACAGGGCCAAATC
>CALZHT010000142.1 GCA_945787445.1 uncultured Desulfobulbaceae bacterium | reverse complement strand
GCCAGGACGCCACCGGAGCTGGATAATTCCACCTTGCCGAATAAGGCTTCAATAATCTCTTCAGCACATATATTTTCAGCAGGACCGGCGGGCAGATAAGCCGTTTCCTTATTTTTTACCTTTCTCAGGATACCTTTTTGCCGTAACTCTTCCATGATATCTTTAATATAAGGGGCCGGCAATCCAAGTCTACCGGCCAGCCCACTTGAGGTGGTCGGTCGGCGCTTTTTGAAGTCCGCTGCCGCGGTTTCTACAATATCAAAGGCAAGCGCCAGTCGTTGGGCCGGGCTCAAAAGAATGTTGTCAGGGATATAACGCCGCCAAATCTGTACTCCATAGGCTATCTCCGCTCCGGTTAGAAATACGATCCAGGCTGCATAAATCCACATGAGAAATAGAGGCAGGGTGGCAAACGAACCGTAGATTGCATTGTACTTGGCCACGCCGATCTGGAGGCGAACATAGACGGTCTGGGTGAGGAGCAAACCGATGCCGCCGGTCACGGCTCCTGTAAAGGCGGGAAGTAGATTGACCGTTGTATTGGGCAGGAAGCGGTAGAGGAAGGTGAACGTCAGAATGATCAACAGGAGGGGCAGGATTTTGAGCATGACCGATCCCAGTCTTGCCAGCGGGATATACTCTTTCATAAAGGAGAGAAGGGCCGGGCTCGAAAGCAACGCCACCAAGGCAAAGGCGATATTCATCGTAATTGGCAGCAGGATAATAAGGGCAAGGTAATCTACTATTTTCCGGGAGAGAGAGCGATCCTTTTCAGCCTGCCAGATGGTGTTCATTGCTTCCGCTATGGAGTCCAGCATCAGGAGAACGGCAATGACCAGGCCAATGACACCAACCGTACCTAAGGCGGTAAAATCAGTCTGATCAACGTAATCAAAGATTTTGTCTACCGCGGTATGCAGGTGGCCGGTGTAATCAGCACCACTTTGTTCATCCTTAGCTACAGTTGAGCTGTCAGGGGATAGGAGTGGGTTCGTTTCAGAAGATTGG
This sequence comes from uncultured Desulfobulbaceae bacterium, assembly GCA_945787445.1. Classification (GTDB taxonomy): domain Bacteria; phylum Desulfobacterota; class Desulfobulbia; order Desulfobulbales; family CALZHT01; genus CALZHT01. Next base: position 10,020 of record CALZHT010000142.1, on the reverse strand, counting down.
ACAGGCCCTGCCAGCCGTTCGACGAACAGATGGGTGGATTGCCGCATTTTGTCATTAGTGCCAATGCTTTTAAGCACCGCGGTGCCCAGGGCCAGCATCGGCACCATTGCCAGCACCACCGTGAAAGTCAGGGCGCTTGAGCGCAGGATAATGCGGTTACTATTGAACTCCCGTATTACAATGTAATGGATACGGAGAAGCGCCTTGAGAATAAGCCGCCATTTTTCAGGATTTGTTTCAGGTGCCATCCACAACCAGTATTGGAGAGCCTTAAATTGCTTCCTGAGCCAGTTTCTTTTACTTTTCTGTCCTGCTAGGGTCATATTCGTACTGTATTCATGTAAAAAATGGGATGCTTGCACTATCTTAGTTTTTTCCCGATAAAATAGCAAAAAAGATAATCCCGCAGTGAGGAACGGTTGACAAGTAAGCACCCTGTATTACTATGTGTTTGTGACAAGAGACAGCATGATGTCACCAGACATATTTACAATTCAAACTTTGTGTCTTAAAAAAACCGGGTCCACAAGGCCCGGATTCTTTATTCATTTGGGAGGAGAATGAAATGAAACGCTTGTTGCAGTTGATAGTTTTTCCCATGTTACTCTTTGGCCTGGTCGGATGCGGCTACAATACCATACAGACCAACGATGAAGCGGTTATAGCCGCCTGGGGAGACGTGGAAGCCTCCTATCAGCGGCGGGCCGATCTGATTCCCAATCTGGTGGAAGTGGTCAAGGCCTATGCTGCCCACGAAAAGGAGACCCTCACTGCGGTCACCGAGGCCCGCTCCAAGGTAGGCAAGCTGCAGATTGGCAGTGATGTAATAAACAATCCCGCGGCAATGTCCCAATTCCAGGCGGCGCAAGGGTCGTTGAGTTCGGCCCTTTCCCGTCTCATGGTGGTTGTCGAGCGTTATCCGGATCTGAAGGCCAATCAGAACTTCAGAGACCTGCAGCATCAACTCGAAGGCACGGAGAATCGGATCAACGTGGCCCGGGTGCGTTTTAATGATGCGGTCAGGATATTCAACACCTCCATCAGGACCTTTCCCAACAACTTAACCAACAAGTTTCTGCTGCAGCTTCCCAGGCGTGAGCCTTTCAAGGCCGAGGCCGGGGCGGAAAAGGCGCCGGCTGTCAAGTTCTAAGACATTATGGGCCATTTTACGTATTACTGGCATAGCAGTAGAAACCACTTGCAAGGCAGGGCCGGCCTTTTACGTGGCGTCCTGCTTCTTTTCTTGATGGTCAATTTCTGGTTTGCCGCCAGTGCTTTTGCTTTGGAAGTGCCCGGTTACCGGGGTTATATCAACGACTATGCCGAAATGATCTCGCCCCAGGAGGAAGCCCGGCTGGAGCGGGCTCTGCAGTCCTTTGACCTCACCGATTCCACCCAGGTGGCGGTTCTCACTATTCCTTCTCTGGAAGGCGGCGCGCTTGAGGATTTCAGCATCAGGACTGTGGATAAATGGGGCATTGGACAGAAGGGAAAGGACAATGGTGTGCTCCTATTGATCGCCAAAAAAGAGCGGAAAATCAGGATTGAAGTGGGACGGGGGCTTGAAGGTGTATTGACCGACCTGTTGAGCGGCAGGATCATTGATGACATCATCACTCCAAGTTTCAAGGCCGGACAATATGACCAGGGTATTGAATCAGGGCTGGCCGCCATTATCCAGGCAACCCGCGGCGAGTTCAAGGCTGATTCGATACCGCGCCGCCGGCGCCATCGCGACGAACCTTCGCCGCTTTTCAAGTTTCTCTTTTTCGGTTTCGCGGCTGTTGCTTTTCTGGCCAGCATTTCGAGGCCCCTGGGTATGGTTGCCGGCGGCCTTCTTTTTCCGCTCGCCTTTTTATTCGGCCTTTTCCCTGGTTTCGGCCTTCTGGCTCTGCTGCTCTTTATCCCGGGCGGCGCTTTATTCGGTGGCCTGCTTCTGCCCATGATTCTGGCTAATTTCTTCAGGGGTGGCGGTGGTTTTTACATGGGCAGCGGAGGATTCGGGCGTGGTGGCGGTTTCAGCAGCAGCGGAGGTTTCGGAGGTTTCGGCGGTGGCGGTTTCGGGGGCGGCGGCGCCTCAGGGGGATGGTAGATATGGAAGCGGAAACTTTTTTCAGTCAGACGGAAAAAGACAAGGTCGAAAACGCCATTCGTGAGGTGGAGACCGGGACGGCAGGCGAAGTTGTCGTCATGGTGGTGGATCAGAGCGATACCTATCCAGAGGGCCAGATCCTGGCAGGCATAATCATTGGCAGCCTTCTTTCCCTCATAGTCACCGACCTTTTTTTCGCTGATTCCCTCTGGATCTTCATGCCAATAGCCATTGTGTTGGCCTCGGCAATAGGCTGGCTTGTTAATTATACCCCTCCGATAAAGCGCTTCTTCACGCTGGATTCCCATATGGAAGACGAGGTGCAGGAAGGAGCCCTGGTGGCCTTTTATGATAAGGGGCTCTACCAAACCCGCGATGATACCGGCGTGCTCTTTTATATCTCGCTTTTTGAGCGCAAGGTTTGGGTGTTGGCGGATAAGGGCATCTATGAAAAAATCGAGCAGGAAAAATTGCAGGAATACGCACGGGATGTGGCCAAGGGAGTCAAAGCAGGGAATGGAGCTGAAGTCCTATGCCGGGAAATTCAAGAAATAGGCGAAATCCTGGCCGAGCATTTTCCCATTAAGCCAGGTGATGTCGACGAGCTTTCAAACAAGGTTATCATTGGCTGAATGGCTTGGTCTCGGGTAACTTCGCCAGAAAAAAGTAGAAGCAACCTCTATAATACCTTGTTGAGTAATTTATCATAGACTCTTTTAACAAAGACAATTTGCTAGTTTTTTCTTTACAGGATAAGATTTTTTTATGTCAGAGATATTTGATAGGATACTTGCTCTTGTAGAAGATTCGAATGTATTAGTATCTGAACATGGCTATGATGAATTGGCTTCAGATAATATCTTTGTGAGAGACATAATGGGAAGCGTAAAAAATGGTGTGGTTGTTGAAGAATATCCCGATTATCCTAAAGGCCCCTGTGTTTTGTTGCTGCAGAAGGATCGGGATGGAAACCCCATCCATGTTGTATGGGGCATCCCAAAGGGTTCTACATCACCAGCTGTTATAGTAACCGCTTATAGGCCTGACCCTCAGCGCTGGACCAATGATTTTCTCAGGAGAAGATGATGAAGAAAAAAAAGCAAACCAAACATGTGCATGAAGGCCAATACGTTGCGGAGGTTGACGTGGAAGTTATTTATTCTGATAATGGCTGGTCTCCGTATATTTCGGTCTCAGATGCATATAAACTGGATGACGTCCGTCATGCTTTACAGCAGGGGGATATCAAAAATGCTGCAAAGCTGGCACGAATTTTTACACTTACACCGGTTGCAATATAAAACTATATGCTATTGTATTTCACATTCTTCTAACAAAGATGACATAGACTTCTATGAAGGAATTTCGTGTATGCCCTGCCTGTAATTACGGCCGCGGCTTTCATGCGTATTTCAAGGAACATGATGAAGGCGTAAAGATCGGTCTAATTTGCCCCAGTTGCGGTCAATCCTACGATCTCCCCTGGCAGGAAAAAGATTTGTCCTCCCTCTCTCCTGAAAAGGGTCCGGTATTCCCATCTAAGGAATAAATAACTCCAGATATCAATAAATATAGGTGTGCTTGAGCCTTTCTATTATTTCGAGGTCCGGGTAAAAAGGCAGGGCGGGCATGAAGGGTTCGGCTAGTCGGTGTGATTCTGCAAATGGCGTTTTGCTGACGTGCTGATTGTAGGCCTCCACCAGAAGGTTCTCCAGGTTTACGGTGTCGTATATATTATAGGCCAAGAGGGTATCAAGCGCCTTCCTGTTGCCGGTGTTCTGGTACTCGTGCCAGAGTAGCACGGCAAAATAACCGTCCACCCCGTCCAGGATGCCGCGGTCCAACCCCATCTGTTTTTCGCAGCGCTTCAAGCCGCCTTTGTATCCCAGGGCCCGCAGAACGTAGCGCAGGTCGATATGGGCCTGCTCCATCTTCATCCTGAAATAGTGTTCGAGTATTGGCACATCATCGTGTTTTCAAAGCCGTCAAAAGCGGCGGTCTCTATATCCAGAAAGGCGGTGGATTGCCGGTAATGTGGAAAGATGCGCCACTGATGGCCGGCGCTATGCAGTCCACTGAAGTATCGGGGATTATCCGGCAGCTGTTCCGCTGCTTCAGCAAGACGGTTTTTGATATATTCTTTTTTTGACGGCCACAGGTCGAGAGCCTTGTCTGCAAAAAAATCATCCCAACACAGGATGCCTCTGTCCCAGAGTTGCCGCTCCTTCTTGAGCCCGATGCCCTGGATATGAATAAAGGTGTTGTTCAGCATTATTGGCCCAATTTGGGAGGGTAGAAACCCAACCTTTACTTGACAACTTTAGCGCTTAATTAACCCATTAAACCTTCAGTTATGCTGATGGTCCAAGCTTTGCTTTGCGTTACACTGGGAGATTTTCAAAATAATTTACTCTTATGATCATTTTAAGCAGGTTCTTTTTCTTTGCTTGCCCGAAAGAAAAAGAACCAAAAAGAAAGGGCAGCCGTTCACTTGGTCCCGCGTTGCGTGACTACCCTGCGCTGCTCGAATTGGCCGGGCGCTGCGGAACTCGCATAGTTTATACCCCCTTGCGGGGTGCTCAAACAGTCCTCGCGCTTAATTCGGCCAATTCTGTGCTGCTCGGCTGCGTAAAATGGCAATGAAAAAAGCTTGACTGCCGATATTGATTACCCTTTTAGGGGCATATTGCGTTGTTTGTTCAATGAAGCCTCATCATATCCGGTATCCGGTGGGCACGCAATCCTCCGTAACGATAACTCCCATATTTTCGATATCTTTCGGAACAAATTGAAATTCCCTATGCATAGTGGATAAAAGTAGTATCGTTTGCAATTTGCCCAGGAATTATTATAAGCACATCCCATTCTGTCACCTTCCAACCGTAACGGCAGCACCAGAAAAAAATTAGTTTGACATGGAGTGAGCCTATTTGATAGACGATTTTTATCAGCCGGTTTTCATGCGTAGGCACTTTTCATGAAATATATTTATTATTTTCAGCTTGTTAAGCAGCATATGCTAAAAATTATCAGCGTACGCCATTGCTCAAGAATTTTTATTCGCCAAGTTTTTTTGAAGGAGGGATTTTATGGAGAAGAAAGAAAAACACAAAGGCTGCCAATGCGACTGCGGTTTTACCAGGCGCGGTTTTTTGAGCTCCATGGGGGCCGGAGCAGTGGCGCTCGCAGCCTCCGGGAAAATCGTTACCCCGGCTGCGGCTGCAGGAGTAAAGGCGCCCATGGATTCGTTGTCCATACAATTGATGATCAATGGCCGTTCCCAGCGGTTACTGGTGGAGCCGCGCTGGTCTCTGCTCTATGTACTTAGGGAACACCTTGGCTTGACCGGTGTAAAAATCGGCTGTGAACGGGGCGAATGCGGGGCCTGCACCGTACTGATCAACGACATTCCCCGCTATGGTTGCCTGACCCTTGCGGTTGAAGCAGAGGGCAGCAAGATCACCACCCTGGAAGGACTGATGCAGGGTGAAGATCTGGGCCCGGTCCAGCAGGCATTTGTGGAAAAAGACGCCTTCCAGTGCGGCTATTGCACGCCCGGGCAGATTATGGCGGTGGAAGGTCTTTTGCGCGCCAAGCCGCGGCCTTCTGTTGCGGAAATCCAAAGAGAAGTTAGCGGTAATCTCTGCCGTTGCGGGGCTTACGTCAATATCTTCAAGGCGGCGGACCGGGCCGCGGAATTGAAGCGAAGTTGACCGCGGAATATGGAATGCAATTCCTGTCGGCAAAAAACCGGCATGAGGTGAAATTATGAAAGAAGAGGAAAGAGATAACTATTATGTCCAGGGTCTGGCGGTTCCCGAAACACCGGAGCCGGGTGCAGAGCCGAAGCCGTGGTCAAAGACCGCTATTGTCGGGCAGGCACGGCCGCGGGTTGACGCCTATGAACGGGTGAGCGGCACCGCGATTTATCCGTCCGATTACACGTTTGCCAATATGCTATACGGCGCTATTCTGCGCTGTCCCCATCCCCATGCCAGGGTGAAGAAGATCGACATTAGCGGCGCCCGCCAGATTGACGGGGTGCATGGTGTCCTAGCCGATACGACGACAGGCGGCGATATCCGCTGGCCCTATGTCATGCAGTGGCCTTATGAGGCGGAGAAGATAAGCAAACTTTTTGATTCCCATTGCCGATTTGAAGGGGATGCCGTAGCAGCGGTCGCCGCTGCCACTCCCTGTCAGGCCATGGATGGAGTACGGGCCATCAAGGTCGACTATGAGGTCCTGCCTTTTGTCGCGGATGAGCGGCAGGCCCTCAAACCTGATGCGGCTAAAGTCCATGATGACTCCAATCAAGTCAACAAGCAAACCTATAGCCGCGGCAATGTGGAACAGGGTTTTGGCGAAGCGGATGTAGTGCTCGAAAAAACCTTCCGGACCGCCTGCGAACTCCATACCCCCCTTGAACTGCACGGCTGTGTTGCCAACTGGGACGGCGACCGTCTCACCATCTGGGAATCAACCCAGGGCGTGTATGCCATCCAGTCAAAAGTGGCTGAACTTCTCGGGTTGCCGCTTTCTAAGGTCAGGGTCATCGGCCATTACCTGGGCGGCGCTTTCGGCAGCAAATTGCAGCCGGGAAAATACACGGTGATCGCTGCTCTGCTGGCCCGGCAGACCGGGCGACCGGTTAAGCTTTTTTTGGCGCGGGAAGAGACCTTTCTTGTCGTGGGCAACCGTCCCCCTGCCAACATGACGATCAAGGCCGGGATCAAAAAGGACGGCACCCTCACAGCCCTTGAATTCACCGGGATCGCCACCGGTGGTGCCTACCCGGCCGGGGGCATGACCCTGCTTGATTGGCTGGTACGCGACCTTTATACATGCCCCCATGTCAAAACCGAGACCACGGATGCCTATATCAACGGCGGCCCGGCCCGGCCATTCCGGGCGCCGGGACATCCACAATGCTCCTGGGCCCTGGAGCAGATTATCGATGATCTGGCTGTGGCCATCGGCATGGATCCGGTGGAGTTGCGGTTCAAGAACATCCCCACTGTAAGCCAGGGCCGGGAAGGCACCCCTCCTTATACAACAACGGGACTGGAAGAATGCATAACCAAGGGCGCCGAGGCTTTTGGCTGGCAACAGGCGCGGCAACGCACTGCTGCGGGCAGAAAGGAAAAGGGCCATCTGAAACGGGGCGTCGGCATGGGCAGCTGCGTCTGGTTTGCCGGCGGCGGTGGACCACCATCAACAATGATTGTAAAGCTCTTTTCCGACGGCAGCGTCAATCTTAATATGGGAGCCAGTGATATCGGCACCGGCACCAAAACAATCATGGCCATGGTCGTGGCAGAAGAATTGGGAATTAAGCCGGAGATGATCCAGATCGAGCATGGTGATACCGGAACCACCCAGTATGCCACCTCGAGCGGCGGCAGCAAAACAGTGCCGACCGAAGCACCTACGGTGCGGTCCGCCACTATTGAGGTCAAGCGCCAACTTCTCAGCATGGCGGCGGTAGATCTGGCTGCAGATCCGGCCGATTTGCGCTATAACGGGCAATATATAGAAGTTGCCGGAGCCGGCAGCCGGAAAATCAAAATCACCGACATTACAAAACTCAAGAAAAGAGGGGTAGTGGTGGGTGTCGGCTACCGTGGGCCGAATCCGGAGAATAAAGTAATAAATCCCTTTGGAGCCCAATTCTGCGAAGTGGAGGTGAATATCAAGACCGGGGAGGTCCGCATCGTTCGTTTCCTCGGGGCCCATGAAAGCGGTAGGGTCATGAACCGGCTGACCTTTGATAATCAGGTGTTCGGCGGCATCACCATGGGGATCGGCCTCGGCATGACCGAATTCCGCGTCCTTGATACCAACAGAACCGGCAAAATGGTGAATCGCAACTGGCACGATTACAAACTGCCTACGGCTCTCGATGTCCCTGCCGATATGATCTCCATTGCGATCGAGATGCCGGATTCCGAGGCCAATAATACCGGGGCCTGATGCGACCGGGGTGCGGGTGCTTGAATCCCCGGCTAATCCTTTGACCATGAACCGCCTATTGGCGGAGAAAGCAAGGGAGGTGCAGTCATGATGCCGAATTTTTCCTATATACGGCCAGAATCGCTGCAGGAAGCCATTACCCATCTCGGAAGTGCTGATGCCAGGCTGCATGCCGGTGGCACCGACCTGCTCCCCTGTCTGCGTGACCAGGTCTTTGATGCCAAAAAAGTGGTGAGCATAAATGGAATTAACGACCTGCGGTCTATTCAAGAGACCGAAGACGGCAGCCTGCGTATCGGTGCCCTCACCACCATAACCGAGGTGGCGGAAAATCCTTTGATCAGGGAACGGTACGCGGCCCTGGCCCAGGCTGCGGCAGAGGTAGCCAGCCCTCAGCTCCGCCACCAGGGAACCATTGGCGGCAATCTTTGCCAGAAGCCGCGTTGCTGGTATTACCGCGGCGAATTCCATTGTTTGCGCAAGGGTGGCAAGATCTGCTATGCCAAGGGTGGAGAAAATCAGTTCCATTGCATCTTTGGCGGCAAAGGCTGCTATATAGTCCATCCGTCTGATACTGCACCTCCATTGGCGGCTTTTGCAGCAAAAATCAATATAGTAGGCCCCAAAGGTAAGCGCACTGTGGAGGCGGCCGTATTCCATGTGGAGCCCAGCAAGGATGTCACCCGCGAAACCGTTCTGGAGCCTGCCGAAATCGTTACCGAGATTCTGCTCCCCCGGCCGCTGCAAGGATTGCGCAGCTCCTACCGTAAGGTAAGGGCCCGGCAGGCCTGGGATTTTGCCCTGGCCGGCGTCGCCCTGGTCCTGCAGTTTCAGGGAAACAAGGTCACCAAAGGCCGCGTGGTGTTATGTGGCGCCGCCCCGGTGCCCTGGCGTTCCTATGAGGTTGAGAAGGTCGTCATCGGCAGCGCCCTTGATGACGCGACCATCAGCCGGGCTGCGGCGGCAGCAGTTAAGAATGCAAAGCCCCTGGAAAAGAATGATTACAAGATTCCGCTCTTTCAAGGGATGCTGGAAGAAGAATTGCAAAAGATAAAAAATGGCTGAAATAATAAAGAGTTCCTTACGTACGAGGCTCCCCACGGCTTGTTGTAACGAGGAGGAAATCCCGCTTAAACGAAGCCGCGGGGAGCCTCAAACCAACGAACTCAATAGATCATCAACAACCCTTTCCTGTGAAGCAATGCCTTTCCATGAGACTATTCGGCCTGACTGTCCGTCCATTTGTTTTTTATTGATGAAATCGTAAAAAATACGATTTGTCTGCTGCACGGACGCGTTAACCGCTATGGCTCCTTGCGATGAAAAAGGCGATAAGCACAGCATGTGCTTCTTTCCATGCTATTGCCAGTTCATCGATGTATTATCCCCCAAGAGGATTTCTTCGCTCGTGCTCTGGGCACGTTGTAACTAGTTGAAATTACATGGCACGTTAGCTGCTTTCCCGACTTTTTGCGGCTAAATCTTTATTGACTTTATCCCTTTTCCAGCTATTTTCAGACGACCGGCAAAATAGGGTTCCGTATTTTTAATCATAAGGAGGAATAGGATCATAAGGTAGTATATGGTAACATAGAAGATTCATGAGCTGTTCCGTATAACACCTGCACGACTCTACAATATGAAAAAATATAGATTGCTTATAAATGGCCGGAATTTTCTGATCGATACTGACGGCAAGCCGAAGAAATACGGATTTTATCAAAATATCTTTTTGGAAGCCGACAGCCCGTTACAAGCTGAAAAATTAGCACTCTCCAAGATTTGGCACGATAAGGAATTGAAAGAAGTTTCCCTTAACTCGAAAAAAGATCCACCCAAGATCACCCTCGATACATTCTGGGAATTGGATGTCCTTGAATATTTAGGCCATAATATAGAAACCGGCCGCACATTCTACCCTGAAAAGAAGTGGTGGCAGTTCTGGAAATAAATTG
>CALZHT010000141.1 GCA_945787445.1 uncultured Desulfobulbaceae bacterium | reverse complement strand
AATTTATGGATCTCGGCAAGTTCCTGGTCCTTCTCCCCTGAAACGCGTAACGCTTCTTTGAGAAGCTCTTGAGCCTCAATATAGTTCTTTTTCTTCAGACTCTTCTGGGCCTGTATGAATTGCTCACTGGCGGGATCTGCAAAGGCTGGGGATTGCAGGATAGGCGAAAAAATAAATGCATATATGGCAATGTAGAGAAGGAAAACACTTGACACCTTCATAATACTCCCCCTATTTATTAGTTTTATAATCGATAAATCGCTGTGTCACCTATTACGATAATTGGTATCATTCAGCTATCCGCAATACGGCCGGGAAGAGAAACAAAAAAGAACAAAGAAATAAATAGATATGCCGCAGAAAAGGTTGGCAAAAGCGACTCTTCCCCTCATAAAGCCCCCTTTTTATTTGAAAAGATATGAATTAGATCCTCTAATAAGATTGGCAGCAGCCCCCTGTCGACCAATAATTAAAAGGATATATTTAAGCTATAATTTAGACTTTACAAGACTGTCAAGAGCAAAGATTACTGGATAGGATTTATTTCAGTAGATAAATAGCTGTGCTGTATTTCATTCAGTCTTGACAAAAACCATCCTACATTGTAACCAGAAAGGGATTTCTCATGACAGGGCATCCATCGTGTTAAATCAATGGAACATTTTAATAATAAGGCAAGCAATGTGTAAAACCACTCATTTTTCTCTGGTTCTTTTTTTATCTCTTTTCCTTGTTTTTCCTAGTACATCCTTTTGTAAAGAAAAACTAGCAGTGATGGACCTCCGGGAAAAGCACGGCGTGGTGAAAAGCCTTGCCGAGGCCATATCCGTTGAGATACGGGACGCCCTGCATCGCATGGGACACTATGAAGTATTAAGCAGGGATGATATTGAAACCCTGGTCGAACGAACGGCGATCAGGCAACAGGTTGGTGACGACGAAACCAAACAGCTCATCCACTTCGGCCAGTTGCTCGGCACCAAGTATTTGGTGGCAGGCTCAATTTCCAAACTGGGCAGCACCTATTCCATTAACTTACGGTTGATCGATACGGAAGGCAAAGACGCCGGGGTGAAAAACAGGGTGAGCGAGAAATGCCGCTGCAGTGAAGACACGTTGTTTGAGGCGGCCCAGGTAGTTGCCACAAAACTTATGGGTGTTGTTGGGGTGGCCGCTGCTAAGCCCCTAACTCCTGCCTCACCACCTAAGCCGGCTCCGGGACAGATCTGGACTGAACCCAAGACAGGCATGGAACTTGTCTGGGTTAACAAAGGCTGCTATAAGATGGGAGATGCGGCAAAACAAGGAAACCCTGACGAACTACCGGTGCACACTGTCTGCCTCAATGGATTCTGGCTCGGCAAATATGAAATAACCCAGAAACAATGGCAGAAAGTGATGGGAAAAAATCCCTCGCTTAATAAAAAAGGCGACAACCATCCGGTTGAACAGGTGTCATGGACCGATGTCCAGGAATTCACCAGGGTACTGGTCAATGACACAGGTATTAAGTTCAGGCTGCCCACTGAGGCGGAATGGGAATACGCGGCCAGAAGCGGCGGCAAGGACGAACTTTGTTCCGGCGGCATGAAAATCGAAAATGTCGCGTGGTATCAGAAGAACAGCAAAGGAAGCACCCATCCTGTCGGCACCAGGTCGCCGAACGGGCTCGGTATTTATGACATGAGCGGCAATGTCTGGGAATGGTGCAGTGATTGGTATGGTGCTGATTATTACAAGAAAAGCCCTGAAAAATCTCCGAAAGGTCCGCGGACCGGATCGGATCGGGTCAACCGCGGCGGCAGCTGGGTGAGTTATCCCAAATACTGCCGGACCACGGTGCGTGGCAAAAGCGCGCCCACCGACCGCAGCGGCGCCTTGGGAGTGCGGCTTGCCGTATCACCTTAGCCTTTGGTAAAAAACTCGGCAACTGATGCTGCTCAACCGGACAGCCATGTTGCAATAATCATTCAAATAGAATCATTCATTTTACTGATCAAACCCACTTTCATTTTATGGCGTCTTCAGGATAACAAGGAGTGCCAAAAAAGAAAGGAGCGTCACAATCAATGGGCTTGAGAGATCAATGGTTTTTGTCGTATACTGAATACCGATCTTCCTCCGTTTCCTCTCGATTATACCCCGCATTTTTTTTGCCAGATCCTGGCCGCTGGAATGGACATACTCGCCACCAAGCTCACCTGCCAGTGCCTTGAGGGCTACGATATCGGTCAGAGTAGTCATGACCATACCCTTGTCAGGTCCGACGCTCTGCACCATATACCCCTTATCTTCGTCCGGACAGCCATTCTTCTTCCAAACCAGAGGTATCGGTCGCCGCACTCCCGGCTCGCCGATACCGACAACGACCACTCCGACTTCGTTGCTATTGCCGAGGGCGGCGAGTCCCTCTTCTCTGCTCTTTTCAAGGGCATCCTCTGGGACATTGGGCTCACCATCTGTAAGGATAATGAGTAATTTTTTACCAGGAGCTTCAGGATCGAAAATAGTAAGGGCCCGCTCCACACCATACCAGTGGTTGGTCCCTTCAGGCATGGTCAGAACATTTTCAAGCAGCATCTCCTTCTCGAACCTGCGCCGAAATAACTGATAATCCATGGTCAGCACCGGGATGGCAGGATAGGCATAGCGGGCGAATATTACTAAGCCGATTTTGTCGCGCTTCTGTGCAGCGATCATTTCAAGAAAACCATTGACCTCCTGAACCACTATGGTAAGTCGTGAAGGACTGCAGGGTCCGGCCTCGCCTCTCCCTCTTTCTGCTTTAGCAAGCATGGACCTTGATATATCAACGGCAAGGACGATATTGATCGGTTCGAAGACATCCTGCGCTATCTTGCGCACCATGTAGGGCTCACAGAGAAGAATTCCAAGCCCCAAACAAAGAAGGGAGAGGATTGATACATGGCAGATGACCCGGAACTGCCCATGGATCCGCCCTCCTTGCCGGCCATAAAAGCGGACAATCGCTTTCCGCCGGCGCAGCCAGACAATGCCAATGGCAGTCACCACCAAAACCGCCACCAGCACAAAGGGCAGCCACTCTGGATGTTCAAACCGGATGGGGGCCATTTTCCTATCCTAGGCAATTGCGCTATTTCTCTTTTGGATTCTCTTACAAGTAACTGCGACCGCTGCCGATTCCGCCTGGACCTTCATACTCAGGTATATCAAGGCGCCACTGCTCACCTGGTTGTTGCTCCAAGCCCGGCTTTTTATCGCTTTCCATCTCTGTTTTTCTTGCGTCAGCGTCCCTGGCCTTGATTTCCTTGAGGACAAGTTCCAGGTTCACCTTGGTTTCTTTATCCCAGCACTGGAAACACAAGGCCCTGCTGAAATGCATTCTGGCGGTCTCCATATCTTGCCTGCCCAGAGCATACAAAGCCAGGTTGTAATGAGACAATGCAGCGATATTTTTTTCAGCGGCATGCGAAGCGTCGCTAAAGGCTCGAGATGCTCCAATCTGATCACCCAATTTAGCGCTTACTACTCCTTCATTGTAACGAAGCCTGTTTTTGAATTTCTTCAGGAATGGTAATCTATCAATCGACAATGAGGCCGTTTTTCCCCGATATTGGTATAGCGCTTCTCTGGCACCATGCCAGTCGCCACGTCCGGCCCGGTCGGCCACTTCACCCTGCAAAGCCAGATAGGATCCATACACCCAACACCAGGCGGCGGCAAGGCTGATGGCTATAAGAAGAAAAAATACCCCCAGTTTCCTCATACCTTCATCGTCCTCATAAAGGGTCATTCCAGATGGACCAGCAAAGCACCCACACCCAGAAAACTGCGGCTGTCCCAAAAATAATTACTTTCCTGAGACTCTTCCTCTTGGGCTCCTCCTCAATGGTGACTTTCACCTTTTCTATGCTGTCAATCTCCTTGAGAAGCATGGCCACCCCTTCAACATCAACGCTTTCCTTATATGTCCCTCCGGTGCGTAGCACCGCCTCTATGGTTTTTGCCTTGCGCCGCTGCTGTTCTTCCCTGCTGAGGCCGGTAGCGGCGGTGCTTGCAAAAGCAATGAAGTGTACCCTGATCCCGAGGTGTTCAGCGAACCATAAAGCGCTTGCCGGGTTCATGCCGGTATTGTATTTGCCGTCGGTGAAAAGTACTATATAATGTCCCTTCAGCTTGCCTAATGCCGCGGCGATCTGCTGCGCATATTCTACATCTTCTTTGCTGGTGCCGAGACTCCAGAGGTTGTCCTCGAGAAGCATTCGGTCATATTTTTCAGCGAATATTTTCCTGGCCTGCGGTTCAATGAGCGAAATGATGGAAACCAGCACACCGTCACCAACAGCTGAATAATTACCGAACATGGAAGGCCTCAAAACATTGACGGCAGCGCTGACAATCTCCTCATCCTGCGTTGGATATTGAATTGTTCGGGCATATCCATAGCCCCGGCTTGAATTCGTCTGGCCGCTGTAGGCGCTCACTCCAAGAAAATCCCCTTTTGCAAGCCGATTTTTAGCAAATTCATAAAGCATATCTTTAATCCTCTCCATGGCGGTCCCGCGCAGTCCTTCACCCATACTGGCAGATGCGTCCACACAAACCATGGCCTTTTTGGAATCAATTGTGATATAGGAGGCCAAGAAACTGGTTTGCGGGTGGGCAAGGGCTGCCACCAATAGGCATGACAGGACAAACCAGCAAAAGAGTGGCAACCCCACAACAAAGCGAGCGATAAAGGGTGATCGGACTACTTGCTCAGCAGAGGCAACCACTACATGTTGCCGCCTTTTCCTGGCCAATATGGCAAGAATTAAAAAAAACACAAACAAAGCGAGATATTCCGGATGCTGAAAACGTATTCCATCCATCATGGCATGCTCCCATACTCTCCGGTGATAAGCTGTCGGTCCAGTTCTCTTATATCGCTTATTACATCTGCCTTACCAACAAGTTGTTCAAGCTCGGATGCGGTCATGGCGCAGGCCTGCTGGACAGAGATGCGCTCCTTGCCGTGCAGGCCAATTACCGCTTGGCGGGCAAGTAGATCGCGCAATTGACGGCAGGATTCTTCAAAAGCCTCATCCTGGTGTTGCGTCCGGGCCTTTTCTATGAGATAAGAAAGGTACCAGTGTTGCCAGGGCCACCTATCATAGGAGCGCACGGATGGTTCCAGAGATTCTGGAACCGGCGCTCTCCCTTCCCTCTTTCTTAGTCCTCGTACATATTGTAAACTAAAGCCAAGGGCCCACAAAAAATAAAGCCAAGGGCCCACAAAAAAGCAGCCCCTGACAGCAACCACATGGACACAAGCGGCACAGAAAACAACACGCTCCGTTCATCATCCGGATCGATGAATATACCTTTCAAGGGCTGGTATTTATCGCTGCCCCGGGTTATGCTTCGGACCTGGATGAAAAGAGGGTCAGGATCGATGGTAAATGGACCCCTGGCCTGTGAATTTGCTGCTCCTCTATCCTCTAAAATTTCCTGTTCTCTGCCATCCTCCTTACTTCTTTTTTCCGGTAAGATTTCATGAGGGACTTTCTGCCAGATTACCTGTGGCATCGCGAGCTCAAACGCTTTTGCATCTATGTCATGCACTGCCACAGTATAGTGCCACCGTATGACCTGGTAATTCTCGGCTGCAGAGTGACTTCTCGCCTGTTTCAATACTATAAAAGGGGTCTTCGGATCATATGCTGACAGATAGGAAACTCCTCTTTTATGTTCATCAAAAGGATACTCATTAAGCACCTCAACCCTATCGTCCTTATGGATTTCCAGGCTGAAGACAAAGGGGTCGCCAATGGCACCAATGGTATGCGTATGAAGAACATCAAGGTATATCGGCACCTTTTGCAGATCCACTGACTCGGCGACAGCAACTTTCTGTATGGTGTTTTGCCCCCCGTCCGTCATTAAAATATACTCATAGGGCACTTGAAGAGCCGGTAGGGTATATGTTCCATAACCATGTTCCTGGGTCAAGCTCACGGTGATGGTCACCTCCTGCACCTCAAGGTCTCTTACTTTCTGAACAGCGCGGCGTTCTCCCACCTGCAGGGCAATGATCCTGAAGGGCAGCACGTCCTGCCTGTACCGTTCAGTATCGATTCGCACCGAGAACGGCATAAAAACCCGGTACCGCACCTGCACGGGTTCATTGCCGACAACATACCGTTTAGGGGCAATGGTTTTTATCCGCACAGAAAAATCTCTTGTAATTTCTATCATATCAGAAGGCGCAAAGGTGGCATGCTCGGTATCAGCCTCACCGGCCAGCCACCAGAAATCATCCTGGGTATATTCTGCCCAGGCCCAGGTATAATGGGTAGCCACTCCCAGCAGGATCAGAATCGCCAGGCAAAATTGAAAATCAACGATTTTTTTCACCATCATCATGAGTTCTCCAACCGTATGGTAAAAAGATCGGCAAGCACCTCGAACCACTCTTCCCTGCTCTGGGAGGTCATGAGCACGCAGTTGTCGACACCGCAACTATCCAGTTCTTTGACAGGGTCAAAACCGCTGGTGCCGCCGGCCCAGAATGTTACGGAACTCTCTGCATCACGTATCAGCAGAGCGCCCGCCATTGCCGGCATAGCAACCTCAACCCGGTCCCTTACAACCAATGCTATTACATCCGCCATATCCAAGAGATCGTCAAGGTCCCTGAAAAAATCCTGGCGGGGAAATGGAAACAAAAAATCAGAGATGATGCAGATGAGATCTGCCGGATGGCCTGGATGTCCCGCAATGGATGCGGCCCGTTCAAAAACATCGTGATGGCTGGTGCCGCACAATCCTTCCCCCAAAACAGCCAAGCGGTCAACCACGTCTACCAGGGTTGAGATATTTGTAATGACTGGAGATTCCAGTTCAACCTCGACGGCAAAGGCTATCACCCTCAGCCGATGCCCTTTCCACAGGCATGCCCAGCCAAACTGATACAGGAGGTCAAGCTGGGCCTGGTACTTTTTCCGGGCCCCGCCGATGTGCACCGATGCGGAGATGTCAAACAGGATAAGGATAGAGGCATTGCGCTCAGGAAATTTTTCGATGACCAGTTCTTCTCCTGATCGCACGTAGTGCCTGCGGCTCAAGGCGCGACTGGAATCGCCAGCCTCAAACTCGCGCATTCCTTTAATGGTAAAGCCGCGCACTGCAGTCCTCCGGCCCGGAAGTCTAAATCCGGTGCGCTGCCGGACCCGCTGCCGGATATTAATGGGCAGATTCTTCCACATAATCACTTCCCGTCAGGCTGACCGATGTGATAACTTCTTTGATCACATCGTCGTTGCAGGTAATTCGTGGTATGTGTCTCCGAGCTTTCTTCACATCGCATTCAAACTTGAAACGCAGGGCCGCAAAGGCCATCGCTTTCACATCATCGAAGGTGACCGATTCACGGCCGTGCAGATAGGCATGAACCGCCGCAGCGCGGGTGAGGTCCTGGACCGCGCGGATGCCAGGACCCCATCGCACAACAGTATGGTTGTGGAGGGCAGTTATGAGATGCTGGACATAGACAATTACCGCATTATCGGCACGTTGGCGGAGGACGTACTGCTTAAAAATGGCATTGCGAATGCTGACAATATCGTCCATGCTGAAAATCCTCTCAATTTTCCGGGGACGTGTATCATGGACAGCTATCTTTCTGAGGAGGGCATCACTTGGGTATGGGACCTGCACCATGAGCAAAAGTCTTTCCTGGAGCGCCTCAGGTAGGTAGCTCGTGGACTCGGAAGACTCCACCGGATTCTGGGTTGCGATCCAGAAATAGAAGGGACCGAGTTCATGGTCCTTGCCCTCGAGGCTGATCTTTCTCTCCTCGAGAGCTGAAAGCAGAGCGCCATGGATGCGGGGAATGGCACGGTTTATTTCGTCGGCAATAACAAAGCGGGAAAAGATAGGACCTTT
>CALZHT010000140.1 GCA_945787445.1 uncultured Desulfobulbaceae bacterium | reverse complement strand
GATATCCTGCTCCTGGCCAAGGCTTTTTTGCAAAGATATTCAACTGAGAATAAAAAACCGCTGCTGGCATTTACACCAAAGGCCTTAGACGCTCTCGAACTCCACAGCTGGCCAGGGAATATCCGCGAGCTTGAAAACCGCGTCAAACGGGCAGTGATTATGGCTGATAATAAGAAGATAACTCCGGCGGATTTAGAGCTCACTTCCCCCTATGCAAAGTATGAAAGTCAAGGCCTGAAGAAAGCCCGACAGGCCCTTGAAAAGAATATGGTCCATCGAGCCCTAACCCGTAATAAAGGAAATCTGACCCGCACAGCCGCTGATCTGGAGATCAGCCGGCCAGCTCTTTATGATTTGATGGAAAAACTGGGGATAGAACGGAGGTGAAGATCCGCCTCTGGCGGACTAGGTGCTGGATGCTAGATGCTGGTTGCTGGTTGCTGGATACTGGTTGCTGGATACTGGTTGCTGGTTACTGGATACTGGTTGCTAGATTATGGATGCTGGTTAATGGTTGCTGGATGCTTGATTCTGGATGCTGGTTACTGGATTTCGAAGATCGCCTCTGGAGGACTGGGTTCTAGTTGCTAGATTCTGGTTGCTGGTCGGAGCAAAGTGGAGATCCCGACTTTTCGGGAATACTGGTGATGAAGGGGCAAGTAGAGTTATAGATCTCTGATACCCGCAAAAAGAGAGCGATTTCCCAGAAGATAATATTGGTACCATTTCATGATTGTATTTTGTCGGAAAACTTTACATTTTGCTGAAAAGTCCGAAATAATTCTATCCTATTGATAATATAATTTTTTTCTCTCATTGCGAGAACTCGGTCATTGAAAACGTCGGGATTCTTTACAATTTCAGCGCGAATCCCGCCTTAAAAAAGCCTATTTTATACAACTTTTATATTGATATTTTAATGACTTATAGAATTTTCAACTTTCTGGCATGGTTCTTGTTACTGAAAATGAGTACGAAACTTAGAACGCGATGAAGTAGATTAGGAAGAAGGTGTCATTGACAGATGTGGAGGAATGCATAATGAACAAAAAAAATAAAAGTCTATTATGGTTATTTCCGTACCTTTCTCTTTTGGCGTTGGGTTTTATGATGCTCTGGCCCCTGTCCGCAAAGGCAACCATCATGACATTCGAACTGGGAATGGAGTTCAGTGGCGGCACCCCGCCGGAAGGGACCGCGCCCTGGATAACGGCAACCTTTGACGATAGTTTCGGTGGGGTGGATACTGTCAGGCTGACCATGGCAGCTGATAATCTGACGGATAATGAATTTATAAGTGGGTGGTATTTCAATTTCGATCCCGATCTTGATCTCAATCAGCTGGGATTCTCTTATATTAGTGGCGGTGTTGCCGAATCCAACATTACGATAAATACAGGCGTTAATTCCTTTCAAGCTGACGGAGACGGCCTTTACGATATCCTGTTTGATTTTCCTCCACCTCCAGGTCAACCTGGAAACAGATTCACCGCTGGAGATACCGTAGTTTACGATATCACCTACACATCAGCAATTGATGTTTCCTCTTTTAATTTTTTCAGCGCTCCAGCTGGTGGCCATGGCCCTTTTGTGACAGCGGCTCACATCCAAGGCATCGGCCCCGATGATGAGGACAGTGGTTGGGTCTCTGTCCCTGACGCTTCCATCATGTTCCTTCTCGGTCCCAGTCTTATTGGCCTTGGTATCTTGGGCAGGAGGAAAAAAAGGAAGTAAATCTATCTATACCAAGTCGCATTCAAATTCTAACTTTGCTCCCCTCAGGGGGGGATTGAACTGAATTGGCTGCATCGTCGGCTTCCTCGATATATTTCATATACGCCTCCGGGGCCTCCTCCTTGCCGCCTTGTTATCTCTTTGAATGCGACTTGATATTAGTGGTACAGATAACCATTGACAAAAGGCAGGGACCGAAACTAGCCCTGCTTTTTTTGCCTGCACGTTCTTCTGAGGATTATTGACCTTCACTTTGGTAAAAAGGGCACTTTTGAAAAGCTGTTCCATCCGGCTGGAATAGCCTCATAAACAAGCCTTGGCAAAGGGATAATCTTTTTCATTTCTTCCACCTCCCACGACCAACTCTTTCAGCAAATTGCATTTAATGTTCTTTGGTTTTGCCGCTCCATGAGAGATAGCTGCGCAAGAGATATTCCCCATGCGTTGGAAACAACCTGAATCCGTGACGGCAAACAATAAATTCACACATAAAAAATTGATATAATTTAATAATATAGCCATGATACCATATGCTATGCTTTCACTTTCTGTCGGTACGCCGCCCTTTGGGGCGCCCGTCAGCGGCCCGCTTGCTTTGTCGAGAACTCTCCGATATCACACTAGGATAATCGAATTCGTTCCCTTCGCGCATTCGGACCACTGACGAACGCTCACGGATTCAGGAACAAATTAAATCGTAACGACTTCCGGTATGAAGAAAATACAAAGAACACTCAGGTATCACGATGGAGGCTGATGCCCCATAAAAAACGTAAGGATTTCCGACGATTTTTTGAAAAATACTTAAAGTGTACGGGAGCAGTAACTTATCGAGGGAAAAATTCTCATGAAAGTACCGTTTCTAGATCTAAAAGCCCAATATGCTGCAATCCGGCATGAAATATCAGCCGGATTGCAGGAGGTTTTGGATACTACATCCTTTGCCGGTGGCGCAACAGTGGAGAATTTTGAGGCAAATTTCGCCCTATTTTGCCAATGCGATCATGCCATAGGGGTTAGCAGCGGCACAACCGCTCTGTGGATGGCCCTCATTGGCCTGGGAATCGGGCCGGGGGATGAGGTTATCACCTCGCCTAACACCTTTATTGCCACGGCAGAGGCGATCAGCTTCTGCGGCGCTACACCAGTATTTATCGATATTGATGAACAAACCCATACAATCGATCCTTCGCTGCTTGAGGATGCTATCACCCCAAAAACCAAGGCTGTGATTCCGGTTCACCTCTATGGGCAGCCGGCTGACATGGATCCCATTATGGACATAGCCCGAGACCATGGTTTGGTTGTGATCGAGGATGCTTGCCAGGCCCATGGCGCTGAATACAAGGGCCGCCGGGCCGGTTCTATCGGCGATGCCGGCTGTTTCAGTTTTTACCCCGGGAAAAACTTAGGCGCCTATGGTGAAGCCGGGGCAGTGGTAACCAATAATCATGAGCTTGCGGAAAGATTGCGCATGTTCCGTGATCACGGCCAGCGCCAGAAATACCATCATTCGATAATCGGCTGGAATGGCCGCATGGATGGATTTCAGGGCGCTGTCCTTGGTGTAAAACTACAATATTTACCGGCCTGGACGGAGGCAAGGCGTGAAAATGCAAAGCTTTATAATGAACTTTTAGCGGATGAATACAAAGTAATCACTCCTTTTGAAGCGGAGTATGCAAAACACGTATATCATGTTTATGCCATTCGCGTCCAAGGCCGCGATGCATTCATGGAGGCCCTTACTGAGCAAGGGATTTCCTGCGGGATCCATTATCCGGTTCCTCTTCACATTCAGGAGGCCTTCCGGCCTTTGGGATATGAAAAAGGGAGTTTTCCGGTGGCCGAGAGATGCGCCGAGGAGGTGGTTTCTCTGCCGATGTACCCTGAGTTGACGGAAGAGCAAGTTGGATATGTGGTTGAAAAGATAAAGGAAAATCTCAGATAAATACTCCAGCAGCCACAACCCCCGATAGTCGGGATCTCCACTTTGCTCCGACCAGCATTTCCAGCATCAAGCATCCCCGCCCGATAGTCGGGATCTCCACTTTGCTCCGACCAGCATCTCCAGTATCCAGCAACCAGGAACTAGGAACCAGGCACCAGCTTGATGATAGCACAGAGCAAGCGCTTAAAGAGGGAGTTAATAGATGACCAATGATGACAATCAAAAACGTATAGGCCCAGACGTCAAGATGGGCAAAGATGTCAGAATTTCTGCCTTTGTTAACTTATACGGCTGTACGATAGGGGATGAAACAAAAATAGGGTCGTTTGTGGAAGTGCAGAAAAATGCCGTAATCGGAAAACGATGTAAGATCCAGAGTCATACATTTGTCTGTGAGGGAGTGACCATTGAAGACGAGGTGATGGTAGGCCATGGTGTTATGTTTATCAACGATCGTGATCCATGGGCGGTCAACCCGGATGGTTCCCTCAAAACCGAGGCTGACTGGAATTGCATCCCGACAACGGTAAAAAAAAGAGCGTCCATCGGTTCTAATGCCACCATTCTATGCGGCGTGACTATTGGGGAGGGAGCACTCATCGGAGCTGGGGCAGTTGTCACCAGGGATGTCCCTCTACATACAGTTGTAACGGGGAATCCAGCCCGGATATTGCGGAAACGAACATGATGCGTTGCAACGCTATGCCCCCTTGGGAGAAAAAGATAAAGGATCGCATCGTAAGAAAGTGTGAAATAAAAGAAAGGATAGCATGACAAGAAATCAAATATTCCTCATGGTCTACAACCAACGTTGTAAGGAGCACTACAAACTATTCTCTTTTGCTGACCATGGGATATACATTGGTATAGGTTGCCTCATGCTGTAAAATCATAACAACCTCCCCCATTACGGCCTTGATTATTTTAGTCCGAATTATTCATGAACCTTGGAGTAAGTTACTTATATGTTATTGTAAATATGATTTAATTTGTAAGTGAAATAGCTTCAACCACAAAGACACTCTGCTTTTTCATCCGTCTACATCATTATTCTAAAACGCTCACCAGAGGCGATTCGATCCAATAGGAAATCTTTTGTTATCAGGTCCTTCGCATACTTTTGTATAGCGAAAGGCCTTCTGCCGCGGCTTTCCTGATGTCTCAACTCGTGAATAATCAGGGTTAGCCGGTTACCCTTTCCCCACCGAATCCGTCTTTTGGCCCCAAAAACGAAGAAGGGTTGCGATCTTAAAAGATTGCAGCCCTTCTTTTTTTGGCCTATCAAGCAGGCAAAAATTAGCTTCCCTGCCTTACTTAGGAGGCGAAAAAGACAGGGGAAGCTTACGACGGAGAGGCAAGAGAGTCGAATGAGAGTGGTCGTTCATTGCACCCCTTTATCATGCAGAGTGCACCTTTTTTAAAACGCCTGAAAGGCCCCTGCTTTCAATTCCAGGAAATATCGAGCTGCTTCAACACTTGGTCAACAGTGTTTACATTTGGAAATGACACAGCGAAAAAAATAAAGGGAGTAAAACTGGTAGATTTGTTGTTGTTTGGGAAAATTACTGTAATACGGTTAGATGGAAACATAATATCACCCTTTGTATGTTGTTATACCTTGCAGACCAAACACCTGTAAAGGGCGTAGACTGCTTGGCAACCCTGCCACCGTATCCGCCTCAGGCGGACTTAGGTCGTTGGCTTTGCGTCCCAC
>CALZHT010000139.1 GCA_945787445.1 uncultured Desulfobulbaceae bacterium | reverse complement strand
CATTAATCCCAAATGCTTGCCCCTCACCTTTTATTGTTGTTGCTGAAAAAGAAGATGTAAATTCTGCATATGACTTGGATGCCAAAAGACTTACACTGCCGATCCTTTCAAGGAAAAAGGCCTCGGCCAAAGGATGGTCTTTCACTTTGACCGGTGCAAAATAGATGTCCGCCATTATGGTATATCTGTCTATTTCATTATTGTCATCCTTAAAAATACCCCATTGGCCGGATAGTTGGAATTGATAGGAGTCTTTAGCAAATACTGAACTTATACATATGGGGCTGCAAGTTATCAAAATAAAAATGACCATAATGAGTTTTCTCATACCCATGGAACTGTCTCCTTTTGATACATGAATAAATCATCGCGCAAGTGTTTAGCCATGCTTGTGTTTGGTTTGCATCCAAAAAATATTAGGCTTTATGGGATTTTCTAAGTATAAGTTATATTCATCTCAGGAGTTATGACTTGTGCCAAAGGTGAACCATTGGTTGCCCACATCATAACTAAAGGTAGTATCAGGTTAGCAGGAATTAGTAGATTTGTCAATTAGTTAGGCAGCAACCTTTAGGTTGAGTAGAAGAAACTACAGAAAATGGGACAGAGTATATAGTTGCGGGAATTAGTTTCCAGGATTAATAAAAATCGAAGTAGTTCAATCTTCAATTATTTTTTTATCCAATAGATGCAGTGTGGAAGCATCGGCAGATTGGCAAGCGATATCTGCAACCTGAGGGGAATTTCAAAAATAGTGCTGTATTCAACCGGGCGGAGTTTACTCCCTGTCAGCTTTTCTCTCTTGAAAATAATGAGATAGTGAGTTTTTCACCAAATAAATGGTATCTTTCAGTTCCTTTGCTTCC
This sequence comes from uncultured Desulfobulbaceae bacterium, assembly GCA_945787445.1. Taxonomy (GTDB): domain Bacteria; phylum Desulfobacterota; class Desulfobulbia; order Desulfobulbales; family CALZHT01; genus CALZHT01. The sequence continues at coordinate 4,564 of CALZHT010000139.1, read as the reverse complement.
GGTAAAAGCTCATTAGTCAACAATAAAGTACGCGAAAGAATCAGCAGGGCCGGTATAAACGATAATGTGTACATGCTTGAAAAAGATGCAATACCCAGCGACTTTTTGACAACTATGGCGGCCAGAATCGTGCATGGCAAACCAAAGATAAACATTTTCAATAGAGTATTTTTTCCCATAAGAAAAACATTAATATGCATGAATTGAGAGATGCTGCATACTATCAAAAGAACGAAAAAAATTTTTAATGTCAGGTGCGTGCTGAAACCTAACAGCTCTCTTCCGGATGATCGGATTGTCATCAGTGTTGTTTCATCAAAAAAATAATTCAACTTTGTTACAAGACCAATACCGCTGTACTTTATTAGAAATATATTAAAAAAATAAATCGTCCCATACACAATTACTATGACCATCAACAAAGAGAGGGTTGTTTTCCTTGTTTCTTCCCATATTCGACCTGCTATGGGAATTTTTTTCATTAATCTTGACGGATCGGGAAGAATTTCATCAATGAATTTCACGCAAGTAACCAGCAAAAACATGGTCGGCAGCACTGCCACATAAAAAGATATTCTAAAAGTAAAATTGAAAAGTGGTTGTATATACGCTGCCACTGCGAGTGACAAGAAAAACCCGTAAGTAGCCGATAAAATAAAATAATTTTTTCCTGTAAAGCTCTTGGTAATATCGAGGAGTTTTCCGACAACTCCGGCGCCCAAACAAAACAGAAACGATATAATGGAAATATTTACCGAGAAAGATGCCAGGTTTCGAGCAAATAAATATGCAATCCTCTCTGAGTTATCTGGATTAATAGTGAGGTATTGACTGCCAATAGAAGTTGAAATAAAGATAAACCAAAGCATTTTACAGACATACAATAGTATTATGTACCCCACCACGATAACCATTAACAACAACAGAGCTTTACACAGTTCTCCCCAGAATTTCCTGTTGTATTCAGGAAAGTTTTCCTTACACTGGCTAATTAATTTCAACAGGTAATTCTTAATTTTTTGGGTGATCATGATCCGGAAATTCAACAAATGTATTTAATGCTTTTTCCATCACTACTGTTTTGAGAAAGAATTAATGAGAGAAAATGGATGAGGCTCGTGTAATTGTGTAACCAACTTAACCAAAATTTTATGCAATTTGTTGGCTCCGGTCAATGAGAACCTTTAGTGAGCCTTTCCTGCAATCTGCTGTAGAGTGACAAAATCAAATAATAATTAGCCCATACCGCGCCAGGACCAAGCACTATATCAGCATGTTATGTTTTTACTCTGATGGATTTCCAGTATTTCTTTGACCAGTAATAATCGTCCAAGCTGGATATGATCACGCCCTTGCTCGTTGACGCATGCATAAATTTTCTTTTTTCCAGGTAAATACCCACATGCCTTTTATACAGCCCTGTTTTGAAAAACACCAAATCTCCTGCTTTGAGATTGTTCTGTGATATTTTTCTGCCGGCATCTATTTGTAGTTTTGTGGTTCGGGGCAATTTGAAGCCAAACTTAGACAAGTAGGTGAGATAGACAAATCCGGAACAATCAACGCCGTTTTTGCTCAGACCGCCCATTTTATATCTAACCGATTTCCATTCCTTGAATTGCGAATAAAGGGCTTTTTTTACTGCGGCTGAATTTGATAGATGTACATTTTTGAGGGGCGGAGGAGTATCTTTGCGTGTTCTATTTCCGTCTGCTATAGTTCCACATGCTGATAATAAAACAAGAAAAAATAAGAGCGGTACTGTTTTACGCATGTGCCGTTTCAAAACTCAAAATCCTATCTTCCGTTTAGGTTTTTCATCCGCCTCAAGAAGTTGTTTGATTGCTTCAAAGACGATCTGGAAATTTTCATCATACCTTGCTTCCATATCCTCGATTTTCTTTTTCAGTTTTTTATGACCGGCAAGCATTTGCCGTAAGCTAACAAAAGCTTTAATTATTTCTATGTTGACCCTTATGGCCCGTTCGCTGTTTAAGACGCTTGATAACATGGCAACGCCATGTTCGGTAAAGGCATGCGGCATGGTCCGCGCATATTTAAGAGGTATGAGGTCATCACAGATTGTGATAACCTCGTCGCGCTCCTGCCGGGTGAGCTGAAACATGAACTCTCTGGGAAAGCGGGCCATATTTCTTTTAACTGCCTGGTTGAGAATCCGGGTTTCCACGCTATAGATTTCCGCCAAATGCCGGTCAATCATTACCCGTTCACCACGAAGCAGGAAAATTTTTTGCTGAATAATTTCCACAGGAACCAGGTTGCCCATATCTTCACCCTTATTTAATGCGGTCATTGTTAGCGACGTCCTTTATATTCACGATAATGAAAATGTCTCATTATCGTGAATGAGCGGATTTGTCAATGCGGCTGGTGAAATGGAAAAAACAGGCAGAGGATGACAGGGGTGGTGTATACAATTATGGATTAGTCTTACTGGAGCATAAAGCAGTATGGATCATGTTCTTCAAAAATGTTTAGTCCGAAGCTGTGGGCGTTGGCAAGGCATCCTCCACAAACCGGCCGTATTGTGCATGATCGGCAGGACATGCATCCTTGGCGGTATTGTTCCGCCTTGTCTGAATCATAAATAGCGGCAAGGTCTTTTTTAAGGATATTTCCCAGTGGGGAAGGGAATTTGCGGCAGGCGTGCACCTGACCGTCAGGTAACAAGGTGAGGAAATTAAAAGCCGCGCCGCAACCGAAACCTGTACATCCTCCCACTGGTTCAAGTCCTTTTTGCGTATGAAGGATATTAAAGAGGTTGTCCTTAAGATGCATGATCGGATTTTCTTGCGCTGCTTCCATGTATGATTCCAGGAAGCGGGCAAATTTCTCCCGGTCGGCCGGTTTGAGGTTGGCCCCTTCACCAACCATTGACAGACGGTTGAATGTGAAACTGTCGGTCCTGCCCTGGAGATATTCTGCCAGAGGAATTACCTGTTCCATATTATCCTGGGTCAGGGTGAGCATCACCATGGAGAATACATCTAATTCCCGTAGAATGTCGAGAAAGTCGATGACCCGCTCAAAATGGCCCGGTCCACGGATCGCATCATTATGATCTTGAAGGCCTTCAAGGCTCACCTGATAAAAGACCGGTTGCTCAATGGCCAGCAATTCTTCTATTGTTTCCCGCGAAGCCGGATTTCCGAGGATGGCAAGGGAGAAGCCCTGTTCTGATGCCCTCTGGTAAAGTTCCGTGAAATGGGGGTAGAGCAAAGGGTTGCCGCCGGTAAAAGAGACCTGGCCCCAGACATGTCTTTCCCTGCAAAAGGAGTGAAAACTATCGAGTATATCCAGAGCTTTTTGAAGTGGTATGGCTTTTCTGCTGCTCCTGTCATAACAGTGCTTGCAATGCAGGTCGCATGCCTGGGTAATATGCCACTGCAAGGTGAATACTTCTGCAGAGAGAAATCGTTCATCTATAATTGCATCGGTTGAAAACAAAGACGGGTTCCGGCGGATCCTTGATGGCGGTGAAAGCAGAATTCCCTTTAAGATAGCCTGGTCTATTGCTCTGTCAACCGCAGTTGCCGGAAAACCGCTTACCGCTGCGGTCTCAGGATCAATTTCCTCAACTACTATCTTCAGGGCAAGAAGGTCGTCATATGCTGCTGTTTGTGCCTTCGGCCTTTCTGAACCGGGTGGCTTCCAGACCATGACCATTTCACGGCCTGGTTCGGGCTTGATGGGTGCTTTTTCCTCCCGCGTTAAAAGAGAACAGAGGTTTTTCCAGTTAAGCTCAAGAAGATCAAGGTTTGGATTGGCGATTATTTTGTCTATCTCCCAAGAGGAAAATTCAGGAGAATTATGGCCAATTTTGTAGAGAGTGCGCTCCAGGCGGGCAAGATCGGCAATGTATTTCGGTATACCGGGATTACCCGACTGGAGCGCAAGAGTATTGGGAAACTTGTCCGGCTCAAACTCATCTCCCGTTCCGACCATCTTCTCCCATAGTTCTTGAGGGAGCAGGGACCGGCAGACAGGAAAAATCGTATCAGCTTCCAGTTTATGAGATAACTGCATGTTTATACCCCTTCCCGTCCTGGGCCGGGTCTGAGGTGATTATGCAGCCTTGCCCATATAATGTACAGTGATAAGAGGCCACAATTGGAATCGAGCCGGTATTGCATTGCGGTTTCCTCAATTCATAATTTACGTTATCAGCATTTTTTGAGCGCTAACTGCACTCATTATTTGCCGCTTCAAGCGCTTGTTCCTTTGGGCTTATCGGTGCCACCTGCACCGCCGGCCCCGCTTCAAGCGCTTTGTCCAGAGGGTGTTGTAGTGCTACCTGCACCGGGTTTATCCCCGCTTCAGGCGCTCTTGCTGCTTTTAGGGCAACACCCTGTGGCCGAGAGGGCGGCACCCGCTAGCAGGCCGGCAATGGACAAGCCGGCCAGTATTTTTTTCAGGTCTTTAGCATCCATTAATTTCCTCCTTAGTAAAGGGTTTAGAATGGATATCGTTTTCTCCTCCCCAGGAAGGATAAACGTAAGGAAATACATACAGTAAAGACTTGGAACAGTGCCTGATACCGTTG
>CALZHT010000138.1 GCA_945787445.1 uncultured Desulfobulbaceae bacterium | reverse complement strand
GGCTGGTGTGAGTAGTTAGCTCTTCACCATAGGACACTTTCAGTCCCTACTATTTACCGGTTTTAATCGGCGCTCTCAAGCAAAGACTTGACCCGGTGCACTAATTTACAAGAAGATCGCGCAGAAGAACAGGCAAAGGGGACAGGTCATTCTTTGCCGTATCCCAGATTATCTTGTCACTTACGCCGAAATATTCGTGAACGACAAAGTTTCTCATGGCGCGCATTTCAGTCCAGGGAATCATCTCATTCTCTTTTACTATTTCATCCGGAATATGAGTTGCAGCTTCACCGATGATGATAAAGTTGCGAATCACTGCATCTACAGTTTTTCGGTCTGCAATAAATTCCTGAAAAGTCTGTCCTGCGGTATATTTCTGGATGGCTGTGATGGCAGCAAGAATGTCTTCAATACGGAATCGCCATTCCCTTTCAGGTGACACGGATTGCCTCCTTGAGGATTGTTTCTCTAAGTGCCGGGTGCAGAGCGTCCCTGGTGACGAGATCAACTTTACAATTGAATACTTCTTGAATGGTCTTCTGCAGACGGGCCAAGCCGAACAGGCCTATGCGGCTTTCAGGGGAAAAATCGATCAAAAGATCGATGTCGCTCTCCTGGGTTGTTTCATTTCTTGCTGCGGAACCGAAAAGAGAGATGGATATGATGTGAAATTCGTCAAAATACTCTTTCAACTCTCTCAGTTTCGCAATTATCTGATCTCTATGCATAATAATTACCTGCGAACGCAAGGGATATAATGTTTTGCTCACTTGCGCTGATTTAACTGTAGCATAACTGTATAAAATCTCAAGAATCATCAGTGTACTCATTTCTCAGGAGATGTGTAAGCCAAACCCTGCCATGTCCTGCTCTTAACGCATGTGGTGCACTTTGAACTAGCATCTACCTGTTTTGCAGCGTGCGCATGCTTTTATCGAGTTCATGCTCAAGATGATTCTCAACGCGGTTTCCTTGGCTGCTATCCCCCAAGTCGAACCACAAGACAACCCCCAAGTAGAACGGTTGAATGTCATAAAGGTAGGTCATTTTCTAAGAGACGCCTTTGAGAAAACGTGTTTCGGAATGTCCACATTAAATTCGATTGAATCGATGATGATCTGGGTGCCGTCCCCCTTCTTCAGGACATCTTTGAAGGTAAATTTCTTCGGGTACCAGCGCTCCTCCTTTTTGAACACTTCATGGATGTTCAGTCTCTTCAAGAGCTTGCCGCTTTTGGCAAAGAGCTCTTCCCGCAAGGCCAAATACCGTTCCTTGTCCACCCATATCTTGCGGCTGTGATAGGCCACCTTTTTCCCCTGTTTGGCGGTCAGTTCGAGGACATAGCAGTCTCTGTCCTCGACCGGCTCTTGCCCTGACAGGATTACATCGTATAAATCACCCAGATGCGGATCTTCCATAAAATCCTCATAGGAGACATCTGAGCCCATCATCGATTGCCGCAACATATGGCCGGCAATCTTGATAATACGGTCGGCGGAAGGAGACCAGATCCACAGTTCATCTCCCAGTTTAAGCATCTTGGTGTCCTTTTCGCGGGGCGGGGAGAGATAGTTGGTAAATGTCTTTTCATAGCCCTCGGCCCAGGACTTTGAGGTGATGGTTCTTGTCCCCCGCCTCCCTTTTATCATCATAGTGGCCGTTGAAACACGGCTCTTTGCCTCATAATTCTTGTCGATCCTATCCAGTATCTCCCTGCCGGTAAGCTCCTCGCCATAAAGAGGGGCAGCAAAAAGGAGAAAAGCTAGAATGATGAGTTTTTTCATACCTCCAACTCCTTAAAAAGCTGCGATGTTTGTCTCCTGTATATCCCTATTCCTGCGAAGACAGTTCCTAAAACCGAGGCAAAGACGCCGGGAAAGAATCCAATATAATACGAGGTAATTGAAACCTTTGCCCTGATAACCGACGATATCATGATACTGCTCTTCTGGAGCATATCGCTGATGTCAAAGCCAACGATCTGCAGATAGTAGGAGGCGGCGAGACCGGCAATGGTGCCGATTATCGAGCCGGCCAGACCGATACAGATCGATTCCATGATCATGGCGCGGTAGATGGCCCCTTTCGATTCTCCCATGGCAAGCCGCACTCCGATCTCCCCGTAACGGCGGATGCCGTTCATAAGCCCGGCGTTCCAGAGCACGATGGACATGGCAAATACGAATATGCCTACGACAATGGTCACCGCAAAGGTGGACAACCGGAGGATATCTCCCATGACTCCCCCTTCGCCCAGGGTGGTCATCAGGGGAGAAAATTCATCTTCCTCCCTGGAGTGTGCCGTGTTATACGCTTCGGCCAGCGCTATCATCCTGTCATCATCATAAAGAGTATCTTCGGTGAACCCGAGTATCTCGCCAACAAAGTCCGCCATATCGAGCGCTGTCCTGATGTCATTAATATCAGCGATGATCGTGCTTTTGTCGATCATCACCATGCCGAACCTGACCGTGCCTCTGACCGTGCCTGCGATGGTAAAGTTATGCATGGCCATGGCGCCGTTCATGGTGGAACTGAGGAGGGTGGCCTTGTCGCCCGGCACCACCCCGAGCTTTTCGGCAAAGGCATGGCTGATCAGTATTTCATGAGACATTGCAGGCATCCTGCCGCGCACGATCGCCTTTGCAACGCCAAGCAGAGCAAGGTCTGGAGAGTTGTTGTTTACAAGATCGATGGCCATGCCGAAAAAGGGGCCCTGGGCGCGGGTCTCCCCCATTTCATCAGGGATATCCAAAAGCCCGCCAAACCTGATGCGCTCCGCCCAGATCATCCGGGGGTGCCCGGTCCTGAGCTTTTCCAGCTCGTTGGCCGCACCCGCCAGGGCGAGGTCGTTGGGCATCTGGCTGGCCAGCTCGTTGTAGGCGCGGGTTATCACCTTCACATGACCTGTATCAAACCTGGCGCTGGCATCAACCATGTCGCCGATGGCGCCGTTCAAATAGCTGTAGAGAAAAACGCAAAGGAAGACACCGGCGCTCACCATCAATACAGGGAAGAGGCTCCTGGACCGGTCCCGTAGCAGCCCTTTTAGTAAAAACCGTATCATGATATCTTCCCCCGAATGGCATCGGTAGGCTTCATCCTTGCGATGCGGCGGCTGGGAAGATAGCTGACGATAGTGACGGTGCACATGACAATACCCACAGTGATACCGACGAGCCAGACGGAATAGACGGGAAAGAGCCTTGCCGTCATTGCAATGCCCCACTCCTCACCGCTGTAAGGCAGGGGAATACCCCTGGTGGCGGAAAAGTACAGAAGGGGGATGCCGTAAACAGCACCAACAACTATCCCTAAAAGCCCGTTCATCATCCCTTCCAGGGTAAATATGCGAATTACCCTGCCCCGCGTCATGCCGAGGGCCATCAGGGTGCCGATCTCCTTGCGCCGCCTGAATATGGCGAGTACCTGCGTGTCAAAGATGGCCAGCAGGGATAGAAAGAGCAGGATGGAATACATGATGGCGCCGCCGACCCGTTTTGAACGGACGATATCGATAATATCCTTGAGCAGGTAGTTGTGGTCCCTGAAAATCCATCCCGCCACCATTGGTGGATCGGTCATCTCTTTGTCGATGGTGATAAGGGTCGCCGCGCCCGGCAGGGAGGTCATCTCCTGCAAGCGCTCGAGGGGCAGCCAGAGCTGCCCGGCATCGACTGTCGGCACAATGGATGACATGATCTCGACGATCTCCCCTTCCCTAGCATCAAAGGTCCCGCGCGCATCACGCCAGCGCATGGTAATAAGGTCCCCCTTCTTGAAGGAATTTCGCTTGGCCATGACCCTGCCCGCCATGAGCGGGAGTGTCTCCCGGTCACTACCCAGAGCAGCCGTCGGGATCGCCAAGATCTTCTGTGCCGGATCGATGCCCTTGAGCATGATCGACTGCACTCTCCCTTCGGGGTAGATCGTGGCCTGCCGGATAAGGACCGGCACGGCCCTGCCGCCATCAACAAGCGCTTGCAGTTCCGGCGGCACGGGTCCATGGCTCTCTTCAAGGGTCAGCGGATCAAAGGGATCATAGTTCCTGTGCCAGTACTGGCCGCCGCCGATCTCATCCTTGACCGAGTTGATTGCCGCCTGTTCGTACATACCGCTGAATATCCCCTGGTGCCAGATGATGAGGACATAGATGAAGGATAAAACCCCGATATTAAGCCAGGCACGGAGCTTTTTCCCCACCAGGTTTCGGTATGCCAGTTTAAGCGCCAGCATGAACAATCTCGTCCTGTATTACCTCCCCGTCATCGAGGTATATCTTCCTCTTCAGGTACCTGATCACCTTTTCGTCGTGGGTGGCAAAAATGAAGGTTGTCTTCAGTTCCTCGTTAAGGCGGAGCATCGTATCGAGAATGTTGTAGGAGTTTTGGGCGTCGAGGTTGGCGGTGGGTTCGTCGGCAAGCACCAGCTCCGGCTCTTTGACAATGGCCCGGGCAATGGCCACCCGCTGGGCCTCGCCGCCGGAGAGCTGGCTTGGTCGCGAATGTACCTTGTCAAGGAGGCGCACCCACTTGAGAGCCGCCATAACCTTTTCGCGCCGTTCTTCTTCGGTCGTAGCCATGAGGAGAAGGGGCAATTCGACGTTTTCAAATACGGTGTAGACCGGGAGGAGGTTGTAGGTCTGGAAGATAAAGCCCATATGTTTACTGCGCAACCTTGCCGCCTGCTTTTCCGAAAGCGATTCCACCCTGTGGCCGAGAACAATGGCGCTCCCTGCCGACGGGACGTCGAGGGAACCGATGATGTTGAGGAGCGTGGTCTTGCCGGAACCGCTGGGTCCGATAAGGCCGCAGAACTCGCCGCGTTGGAACTGGAGATCCAGCCCCTTCAATGCGGTAAATTCACCGCCCCCCATGGGGAACCGCTTGACAACCTGCTCACAAATTATCAGTGCTATAGCAAAATTCTCCTTAGCCCGGATTATTCATGACTCTGGACTATTAATTTTTTTATCGTGTTGATATTTAGTCGAAATTGAATATTTTCTCAGTGCTTAGCAATACGCAGAGTGCTTTTGGCTTGTTCCGTAACTGCATCTGAAAAGAGTCACCCTGCGGGGGCGGCGATTTGGCTGAATCTGCTTCGTCATCGGGCGGTTCGCGTAGCCAACTACAGCGAATCACCCTCTTCCTCACATTTTCAACCAACTCACCACCTGAATAATCCAGGTTAACAAATGTCCACATCGGACGGTCAATGATTGTACGTGATAATCATTTGCACGCCATCTCCTGCAAAGGTATTGTCAATATCGTCTCTGTTTGAAAAAGCGAGCACATTGATCTGCCAATTATCGTATGTGCGCTGCCATCCCGCGAAATAATAAATGTCGTCCCTTGTCCAATCATAAAAACCGATGGCATTGATCCTGTCCAGAAGGCCGAGGTTGTAGTCAACGGATAGTGCCGAAATCTCGCTATCATCTCTCGTCTCATTTACAGATGTGGAGGTTGACGCAACAAAATGTTCCCCCAATACATGTATACCTGACGCAAAGGTATAATCACAACCAAGAGTTAAAAATTCCCGCCATTGTTCCGACTTACTGACGGTGTTAATGTGGCTGACAACCGCCTCAAACCACAGTCCCACACCAATATCCCAGTTTCCATCAACGGCAAGCCTGTTTTCATCGTCGTCTTTCAGAATTGTGGTCATTTTGGCCTCCCAGTCAGCAGTATCGATCTTCCGGTGATGATAGGTCATTGCCATTTCACCTTTGGGCACAGGTAACTGGAAGCGTCCGCCAAGCTCTACTTCATCCTGGTTTGATTTTACTAATTCCAACCCCTTAATATCATCATTGCCGTATAAGCCCCAAAGCCACACATTGGCATTATTAAGGAAGTAGTAACGCATGAGGAGACCATCTACACCATCCGTCAGTTCAAAGGGGTCCCTGGGATCAACCCTGTCAAACCACATAAGTGACCGCAATATCTTTGCCGGGCCGAAATTTATCTTCTGCCGGCCTAGCCGGGCTTCAAACTGACTTGATGTGTACCGTCCCCACATACGGTAAAGCTTCAGCTCAGCATTATCCGACAAGTCGGATAAAGATTTGAATGGCGCCTCTGTGTTAGCGTTCAGCGAAATTTCCGCATCAAGGTTCTTATCATCTGTTAATGGCTGTATGACGGATAATTCAGGGATATAACGCAACCCCAGCCGCGTTTCATCGATTGAACTACTGGTAAATAAAAGCCAGCTGGACAACTGTCCTCTGACTTCTAAAGATTGCGCAAAGGTATTTGCGGGAATAAAGAGAAGAACAAAAGTAGAGAAGAATATTTTTTTCATCTCATGCAAGCAGGATTCCAATACATAATAAAAAAGCTATGTAGACTTTCAAGCTTTGTTCCAGATGAGGCTATTATGACAGAGACCATTATATCTATAGTAAATTTTGACTTTGAAATCAATTAATTGAACATTGATCGTTCAGCTTTCTTTCTTTATTTCCTAACACCAATTTTCTTCCAATTTCTCGAAATCATATAGCTTTTCAGGCTACTCACCCAATTTCCTAAAAAATTTCCATTAAAGTGTATCCAATCGAGACCTCCTGTCGTCAAATTAATTAAAAATCAAAAAAAGGAGGATTTTCAAATGACCGGATATGAGTTTTGCGGAGGCTATTGGTGGATCTTTCCCTTGGTGATGATCATCTTCTGCTTCTTTTTCATGAGAGGATGTTTCGGCAGAAGGATGTGCGGCTGGGGTGTTGGTTATGGTTTTGGAGAATCGGCCATGGACGTACTCAGCAAACGATACGCCAAAGGTGAGATTGATCAAAAGGAGTATGAAGAAAAGAAAAGGGAGTTAGGAAAGTAGCATAAAGAGTGTGCATTTGAAAGTTAAGGAGAAAACAATGAATACGAATGATGCATTTACATTGGAAGTTACAGGTATTGATAAGGTTTGTGCTGCTGGCGAGCTATATGGACGCCACTGTCAGAAGGAAGGGAAAATTCCGGTCTTTTCCTGTGAAGGCGGCTGTATCAAGGGAGAAATCGCCCGGCAGGCGGCAAACATGGTTGCAAAAAATGATGACTATGCCCGGGCCTGCCATGGCGAGCTGTTTACTGTCCCCCATGCCGATCTGGCAAAATGGGTCAGAGAAGCCGGCAAGGTCATTCTCATTGATGGCTGTTCCCTCCATTGCCATAAAAGAATAGCCGAAAACATTATTGGCAAAGATCAATTAGTCATTTTTGATGCCCTTTCCATCCACCGGAAATACGCGAATTTGATGGATGTTGATGATGTTCCGGAGGAAGAAAGGAAGCAGGCGGCCAAAGAGGTTGCTGATAAAATCCTTGCCAATTTGCAAGAGAACATTCCATGCTGTCCTTACCCACTGCCTTCTTGCGGGTGTGAGAGCAGTCCTCAGGTTGAAAGTACCTGCACTACCTAAATAAAAATAAAAAACTAAAAGGATTCGTGGAGGTGACCCAATGCCATTCTATGTAAAAGAGAGCGATGTCATTCCTGAACTTGCCGGATTCAAATCAGTCCTGATTGTGCCGTGCCGATTCTGTCCTGCTGCCAGTATGGCGGTGAGCAGAAATGAGCCATACATTGAGTTCTTCCGCAGATTCCTGAAAACAGCTTCTTATGAACGATTCATAAAGACCCTGAAATTCAATTTGGAAAAACAGGGCGCCAAAACAGATGTTTTTAAGAGTAATGTACTTCACCAATTTGTTCTTTGTGCCTGGACTGCAAAAAAACGGAAAAAGCTATTGGAATACGCAAAGCAATATGAAGCTCTGGTGGTATTGGGCTGTGAAGCCGCAGTGCAAACGGTCCAAGATTCTGTCAAATCGACTTCTTGCCAAGTGATCCATGGCATGAAAACAGAGGGTCTTATGAGCTTTAAACCAAAATTTCACCTGCCTTGTACCATATCACTCGAACTGGATAGTGTAACTCCGATTCAGTGGGGAAATGAAACAATTTCACCTCATGAGATAGCCAATAATATACCCTCTACCTGACTATCAACTAATCTCCTGAAATCAGACAATTACATCTGTAAAAACAGAATGTACGAATCTGGAAAAGCGAACGGTTAACGGTGTTATGAATTGA
>CALZHT010000137.1 GCA_945787445.1 uncultured Desulfobulbaceae bacterium | reverse complement strand
AGTCAACACCAACATGGCATCATTGAATGCCCAGAGAAACATCCTGAAGACTCAGGGTACTTTGAACCGCTCTTTGCAAAGACTCTCATCCGGTCTTCGCATCAACAGCGCCAAAGATGACGCCGCCGGACTCGCCATTTCCGACCGGATGAATGCCCAGATTCGCGGTATGAATCAGGCAGTCAGAAACGCCAATGACGGTATCTCGCTCATGCAAACCGGTGAAGGGGCTCTGCAGGAAGCCACCAGCATCCTGACCCGGATCCGTGAGCTTGCCGTACAGTCGGTAAATGACAGCAACTCCTTGAGTGACCGGCAGCAATTGCAGAAAGAGGTAACCGCCCTTACCGCTGAGCTGGATCGTATATCCGTGAACACGGAGTTTAACGGCAGGGCCCTGTTTGACGGGACCTTCGGCAGCGCCACCTTTCAGGTTGGCGCCAATGCCTATCAGACAATCACCACGGCAACTACCAATTTCCGTACCTCGGTCTATGGTAACAATACCATCGCCGGTGCGGCCTCAGCCGGAACCGATACGGCCAAGGTCATTGCCGAGGGCATCAACAATCTGGAGACCGGTGTGAGCGCCTCCGCCCGTACCGAACTGGATATCAGCTTTGGTGCGACAGGGGCTTATACTCTCACTGTTACCTCTGATAACGCCGCTGCCAAGACCATTTCATTTACGGTCAGCGCTGTTGCCACGTCAGACGGGTTGGCTGAAGCGGCCAAAGCCTTTAACGATGTCGCCGGCGCAACCGGTGTCACCGCTGAGGTCAATGGTGCCGGTACCGGCATCTCCCTGGTCAATGCTACCGGCAATGACATCACCCTGGGTGATACCACTGTTGCCAACGCAGGCGCTGTAACGGTCGGTGCTGCAACTTTGACGGCAGATACAGTAGCAGATACCTCTGTTATCAATGGCCGGGTGACCCTGGATTCGGACAAGTCATTCAGCGCAGTTGACTCCGGCAGCGGTTATGTTGTGAACGGTTCGTCTTCTCTGCAGGCCGTGTCCACCTTGGACGTTTCAACCAGTACTCTGGCGAACACCGCGCTCAAGATCGCTGATGCGGGCCTCATTGCCATTGACAACCAGCGGGCCGATTTCGGTGCGATCCAGAACCGCTTTGAGTCCACCATCGCCAACCTGATGGTTGTTTCCGAGAATCTGTCAGCAGCCAAATCCCGTATCGTTGACGCCGACTTTGCGGCCGAGACCTCAAACCTGGCCAAGATGCAGATCCTGCAGCAGGCCGGCCTTGCCATGCTGGCCCAGGCCAACACCATCCCGCAGGCAGCTCTGACCTTGATTCAGGGTTAATGAATAGTAAATAAACCTTAATCCGGTGAGGGGGCGATTCGCCCCCTTTCCGGTCTTCCTCCAAAGGAGTGTGACATGAGCATCGGTGTAGGTGGTTTGGTATCAGGGCTGGATACGGAAACAATCATCAGCCAACTGATGGACATTGAAAGGCGGCCGATTCTTCTTTTGCAAAAGAAGGAGGCAGCCGATCAGGCCAAGATTTCCGGTCTGGGTTCTTTGAAGAGCGCTTTGTCGTCTTTACAGAATTCTATGTCAGCCCTCAAAGACGCGGATAATTTCATCTCTTTGAGCGCCACCTCCGGAAATACTGCCGTACTTACGGCCTCTGCATCCCAGGATGCCGTGTCAGGCGAATATCAGGTAGAGGTTACCACTCTGGCCCAGGCCCAGCAGGTGAGAAGTTCAGCCTTTACCAGCAGTGATGAAGTGGTGGGGACCGGAACCTTGACCATCCAGGTGGGGACCGGAACCTCCTTTGATATCGAAATCGATTCCGACCATGAGACCCTTGGGGGAATCGCCACCGCCATTAACGAGGCAGAGACCGATGTCGCAGCAGGGGTTGTTCATGACGGCAACGGTAATTACTACCTGACTCTTGTCAGTCAGGAAACCGGAGCCAGCAATACAATAAGCTTCACCCTTGCGGACGCTGATGGCAACAACGATGATGCCAGTGGCCTTTCAGGCCTTTACACCGATCCGGTGGCGCATACCCTTACCCAGACCCAGGCAGCAGAGAATGCCGACCTGACTGTGAATGGAATCGCCGTCGCACGCGCCACCAACACAATTGATGACCTCATTGACGGCGTTACTCTAGAACTGAAACAGGAAGATCCTGGTAATCCATTTACGGTCACTGTTGCTCGTAATACGAGCAGCGTCACCGCGAAGCTTCAAGATTTTGTTGAAAAGTACAACAGCCTCATGGATGTCCTCAATGAACTCCAGTCCTACAATCCTGAGACCGGAGAAGCCGGCCTTCTGCAGGGTGACAGCACCAGCAGACATATTCAGTCACGTCTCCAGAGATTTTTATATACCCAGGTAAACGGGGTGGCAGGCGCGGTCAACGGCCTCAGCAGACTCGGTATCGAGATGGGCAGCAACGGCAAGCTGAGCTTGGACAGCTCAGAACTGACCGCGGCCCTCGAGTCACACAGCGCCGATGTTGTTGCCTTTTTTACTCAGGAGACAACCGGCAACGAGGGTATTGCAGTTCGCCTGGACAACCTCCTGGACAGCTATGTAAAAAGTTCAACCGGGATTCTGGCTGCCAAGGAAAAAGGACTGCAGTCCTCCATAGAAGGGATCGAAGATCAGATTGAACGGATAGAATTCCGTCTTGCCAAGAGGGAAGATAACTTGCGACATCAGTTTGAGGCGCTTGAAAGTCTCCTTGCAGACTTTCAGGCCACATCAGGGGCGCTTGATCGTCAGCTTGCCTCGCTTGATAATCTGAATTCAAGTATCTACAGAAAAAAATAGGGAGTATTCTAACGCCATGTATCAGAATCCAAGAGCAGCCAGTTTAGCGTATCAAAAAAATGAGGTCTTGAATCTGAGTCCGGCGGAAATTGTTGCCCGTCTCTATATTACCCTGGGGCATAACCTGAAGTCGGCAAGGGAGGCCATTGTCGAAGGCAATATATCTGCCCGGGGTGAGCATATCAGCCGGGCCTTGGCCATTGTCGGGGAACTTCATACCGCTCTGGATTTTGAAAAGGGTGGAGAACTGGCCCCTATTTTTGAAGGGCTACTGAGTTATCTTATGAAGGAAATAACAACTGCCAATCTAAAGAACGAGACAAAGTTCTTGGATAACGCCATCAGAGTTGTGGAGCCTCTGATTGAGGCATGGGGGCAAGTTGATGAAATCATAAAGACGAATGAGAAGGATGTTGTGGAAAATCCCGGGAAGATTGTGGAAATTGAAAATTTCCCTGGAGCAACGGGCTAGAGGAGCTGATGTAAGAATGTTTGACCGCATTTCATAATGCGGTTTATGGAGAACAGGCGTGATTGCAGATTTGAATAGAGAGCTTCTTGAAATTACTGAAGAAATATATATTTTGCTTGGAGAGGGCAATTACAAAATGCTCATCCAGCGGCTAGCGGAAAGGCGGGAGATTTTTCAAAAGTATCTGGTCAATGTTGGCCCAAGGCATAATGAAGCTGTCAAATGGATGAAACGTATCCGTGAGAGTGAAGATAAATGCATCGCACTTGCAAAAGAAATGATAATACCTCTTTCGCAAGAATTAAAAGCCCACCGGAATAAGAGACGATTGGAGAAGGCGTACCTGAATAGATAAATACAGGAAAACATGACACCAGGTACAGCGCAAAATATACGCAAGTAAAGAGTTGCCCCGACAGGCTTCATAGACCTTGTTAAGCTTATTGAGATGTTTTTAGGGGATAATGATTTGGTGGGAATGTTCGGAGGAAATTAGCATAAAGAAAAAAAGCGGAGGATGTCATGGATGTTAATTTGAGTTCAGATGTCAAGATGACTGGCATATCTATGCCCACCACTGTGGAAAAGGAAGACATGGAGAAGTCCCAGGTGGCATCGGTGGAGGAAAGCACTGATTCCTCTCAGATTGAACTGGGGGACAAAGAACTCCATGCCCGTTTGGAAAGGGCACAAGAACTGGCTTCCCTGAGCCTTGAGAATATGGAAGAGATCAGTGAGGAGATCCAGGAAAGGCTTGATAAAATGGGGACCGGTCTTGGCTTCGCAGTGCACCAGAATAAGGACGGTGAGACCATCATCGCCAGGGTAACGAACAAGAAATCAGGAGAGCTGGTCAAACAGATTCCTGCAGAAGAAATCTTGATGCTCCAGGAGAAACTCCAGGAAGTTGCCGGGATACTTTTTGATGAAAAGGTCTAGTATACTGTTGACCATGCATGGCGAGCCTTCAGCCCCCCTAATCTTCTGCAGTAAATCATGATTCCCGAGGAGCATGGATAATGGAGGTCTATAATGGTAGATATTAATACTAGTAACGATGTAAAAGTTTTCGGGACACCGGCAGTGCCTGCTGTTGAGAAAGAAGATCAGTTAAAATCGCAAGTACAGCCGGTTGAAGAGGGAAGCGAAACTGTAAAGGGCGAACTGGATGACAAGGCATTGCATGAAAAAACAGAGCAGAGTGCACGACTCCAGTTGACTCAAGAGGAAGTTTCGGAACTTGTTGGAAAAATTCAGGAACGTCTTGATTTAATGGGTACCAGATTAGGTTTTGCCGTCCACCAGGAGACTCAAAGCGTTGTCGTGCAGATTATGGATCGAGAAAGCGGTGAATTATTAAAACAACTGCCATCTGAAGAACTGTTGAGTCTTCGGCAGAAGCTTGAAGACCTGGTGGGATTATTATTTGATTCGAAGGCTTAAGTTTAAAAGTCATCAATAAATAATAAAAAAAATTGGTGAATTGATCTCCAATACCGCCAGCACCTATCGAAAAAAATCCTATTATTCTCCTTGTTCATAATTATCATGGGTCAAAAAAAGTCCGAGTAGCGCGGACTTTTTTTATTTTGGTCATCATAAACTTCTGTTTCATGAGGTGAAACTGGACAGTTAAGAGTTTTTTTAACAAAAAATATGAATCAAAATTCACTAGTTGCCTTCTTTAATAGAATTTGATGGCTGTAGGATGTACTTTTTTGCTTGACAATTCCACTGTCTCTCTTTAAAGTTTTGTGGGAAAATGAATGAGGATTCAGTCCGCAAAAAATATACACGAAAGGAGACGAAGAAATGTCAAAATTAGTACCACCGCATGGCGGAAAAGGCTTGGTTTGTTGCTTGCTTCATGGTTCTGAGCTTGAAGCTGAAAAGGAAAAAGCTGCAGGTCTCAAGAAAATCCAAATCACCGGCCGGGAAAACGGCGACCTGATCATGATGGGTATCGGTGGTTTCAGCCCATTGGATGGTTTCATGACCAGGGCTGACTGGAAAGGCGTATGTGAGGATATGCTGACGCACGATGGCACCTTCTGGCCCGTACCCGTAACTCTGTCCTGTTCCAAGGAAGATGCCGACAGCATTACCACTGGTGATGAGATTGCCCTGCAGAACGCTAGCGGCGAGATCATGGCCACCATGAAGGTCACCGAAAAATATGAGGTGACCGATGCTGACAAGCGCTGGGAATGTGAAAAGGTTTATATGGGCCAGGGCGAAGACAGCGTTGACGGTAAATTCTGGGAAGTAGCCCTGGAAGACCATCCCGGTGTGCAGATGGTTATGAACCAAAAGGAATACAACCTTGCCGGTCCGGTTAAAGTACTTTCCGAAGGCGATTTCCCTGAGAAGTTTGCCGGCACCTACATGACCCCGGCCCAGTCCAGGGCGCTCTTCGATGAAAAGGGCTGGAGCAAGGTTGCCGCCTTGCAGCTCAGAAATCCCATGCATCGTTCCCATGAATATCTGGCCAAGATCGCCATCGAGGTATGTGACGGCGTTTTCATTCACTCACTGGTCGGCTCTTTGAAGCCCGGTGATATTCCTGCCGAAGTACGAATCAAATGCATCAACACCCTTATTGATGGTTATTTCTCCAAAGATAACGTTGTACAGGGCGGCTATCCCCTTGATATGCGCTATGCCGGTCCCAGGGAAGGCCTGCTTCATTCCACCTTCCGCCAGAACTACGGCGTAAACCGCATGATCATCGGCCGTGACCATGCCGGTGTCGGTGACTTTTACGGCATGTTCGAAGCCCAGGAAATCTTTGACACCATTCCGAAGCCGGAAGGCGAAGGCAAGGCTCTTCTCTGCCAGCCGCTGAAGATCGACTGGACCTTTTACTGTTTCAAGTGTGACGG
>CALZHT010000136.1 GCA_945787445.1 uncultured Desulfobulbaceae bacterium | reverse complement strand
CAGAATCCACAACGACATGAAACCTGCCTGTGTCCAAGCCTGCCCTTTCGGGGCCCGGCAGATAGGCAACCTCAAGGATTTAGACGATCCGGTCACCAAGGTGATCATGACGGAAAGAGTGGCGGTTCTTAAAGACGAATACGGCACCAAACCTCAGGTCTATTACATCGGCCTGGACAGTAATGTGAGGTAAAGAGAATATGACTGAGTTGTTTCCTCCCATACATGGCATGGAATGGACGGCCAAAGAACTCTTCGTCTACCCCAATGAATTTATTTACTGGTCCATCCAAATCGTTATGTATCCTTACATGACAGGCCTGGTGGCCGGTGCCTTTGTACTCTCTTCGCTCTATCACGTCTTTGGCCAGGAAGACCTGAAAGACATGGCTAAATTTTCCTTGGTTTTTTCCCTGGCCCTGCTGCCTGTAGCAGCCTTGCCGCTTCTTTTGCATTTGCAGCAACCCTTACGGGCGATGAATCCCCTCTTGACACCTCATTTCACCTCCGCCATTGCCGCCTTCGGCATCGTATTTTCAACCTATGGCCTGATCGTTATCAGTGAGATATGGTTTGTATACCGGCAATATTTTGTTGAACAGACCATTGCCCTGAAAGGTGCAACAGGGTTTGCCGACAGCCTGAAACGCATCACCTATCTTATTCTCACCCTGGGAGCCTTTGATGTGAGCGACGAGGCAGTGGCTAAAGATCACAAAGCCGTGAAAATACTTGCTGCTATCGGTATTCCGGTTGCCTGCTTCCTTCACGGCTATGCCGGTTTCATCTTCGGCTCGGTCAAGGCCAACGCCTTGTGGATGTCGCCTCTGATGCCGGTTATTTTTATCATGTCCGCAGTGGTTTCCGGTATCGCCCTCTGTATGATTACCTATATCGCAATCATGGAATGGAAGAAGTTTCAAGCCATTCTGGCCAAAGGCAGAGGCGATGACTCCGTCAAAATGATCGGCGGAGCGGAAATCGATGTCATCAGCAAATCATCAAAATATCTTTTAGGTTTCCTGGTGGCGGCAATATCCCTTGAACTGCTCGATCTGATTTTCAGAGGGTACACGGCCATGAAATCTTGGGACATTCTGCGATCGGTCATGTACGGCAAAGATTTCATTAACATCTTTTTATTGCAATATGGATTGGGCAACCTGGTGCCCTTTGTCCTGCTGCTCATGCCGCGGCTTACCATCAAGCGGACCGTGGTTGCTCTTGTTCTTGTGCTCTTCGGCGTATTCATGATGCGTTGGAATGTTGTGATCGGCGGGCAGGCTTTTTCTCTCTCTTTCTCCGGCTATATGCATTACCATTTGCCGATCATTCCACATAATCTGGAAACATATAAAGAAGGGCTTCTCGGAGCTCTTACGGTTATCATCTCGCCCTATGTTCTCTTCTGGGCAATCAATAAAATCGTTCCTTCCCTCAAGTACAGCTAACCTCAACAAAGGAATCCGGGGACAAAAAAATCTCCTTCCCATCAAAAAATCCCCATACATCCCCGGATTCCTCCTCCCTTTTTAATCGAATAAAAAATAGTAGACATATCAGGGCAATCGTGCCAGGGTGTCCCGCACAATGATTATTGAAATTCCATCCTTTCAGAAAACTCTCTTGAACTGGTTTGCCCGTTACAGCCGTGACCTTCCATGGCGGCGTAGCTATTTACCGTATCACATCTGGATATCAGAAATCATGTTGCAACAGACCCAGATGGAAAGGGGCACGGCGTATTTCGAACGCTGGATTAAACGGTTCCCGGATATAGCCAGTATCGCCGAGGCGTCCGAAGAAGAAATCCTGAAATACTGGGAGGGATTGGGGTATTACAGCCGGGCGCGAAATATTCATAAAGCGGCACAGTTGCTAATGAAAAAAAATGGGGGACAGCTGCCGGCAGATCGCACCAGTCTACTCGCGATGCCCGGCATCGGCAAATACACGGCCGCAGCCATTATGAGCCTTGCCTTCAACAAAGACGTCCCTTTGGTTGACGCCAACATCGAACGTCTCTTTGCAAGGCTATTTAATATCGAAACACCCATTAAGGACAAAGGGCAACAGACTTTTATCTGGCGGAATGCCAAGGAAATCCTGCCCCCTGGCCAGGCCCGGAATTTCAACCAGGCCCTCATGGAACTTGGTGCCCTTGTCTGCCGACCGAGAAATCCGAATTGTACGGTCTGCCCGGTCCACAATCATTGCCAGAGCCTTACTCTCGGGGTAGTCGATGAACGTCCTGTACCAGGTAAGACCACTGATACTATCCGTATTGAAATGGTGACAGGTTTCCTCCAGAAAGGCGGAGCCATTTTTATCCAGAAACGGCCGCCCAACGGCGTCTGGGCCAACCTGTGGGAATTCCCAGGCGGCCGTATAGAGGCCGGAGAAACGCCGGCAGAGGCCTTGGTCAGGGAATATATGGAAGAAACCGAGATGAACATCGGCAACCTTTCAAAAATAACCACAGTGAAACACAGCTACACCCGCTACCGTGTTACTTTGCACTGCTATACGTGTTTCCTGCTTAATGGCCCCCAGCGTCCGGTGCTTCATGAAGCCCAGGAATACCGCTGGATCACTCCCCTCGATCTGCACCGCTTTGCCTTTCCGGCCGGGCACAGAAAGCTCATTGAATTCATGCGAAAAAAAAAGCTTCTTTAATCGCCATGGTATCGGCATGCATATAACAGTGATTGTATGAAGATTTAAAATTCCCTTCCAGTAACCTTGGTTCTTAAAAATTCCTTAGTATATGGCACTTCAAACTGATAAAATTATTGAAGGTATTGACTCTCTGCTGTCTCGCATGATTGCAATTCATATTAACCTGTATTGAGAAAAGGATCTTCCAAGCACCATGAGCAGACCAAACACTGCTATCGTCGGCATAAACTGCGCCCTGAATGAAGAAAGGATCGGGCTGGCCCTCGGTTACTTTGACGGTAAGGATACGTTTATTGAAAAAATTGCGGCCGGCGGACTCGATGCCCCTGTATCGGAGATAGTTGCCGGCTGGATTTCCGACAAGAACGCAGCGCTCATAGCCCTGGACGCGCCCTTGGGCTGGCCCCTCCGTCTCAGTGACTCTCTCGCCGACCATAAGGCCGGACTTCCGGTTGCCGTCCCGGCAAATCAGTTATTCCGGCGACAGACTGACCGATACGTTCATGAACAGATCGGCAAAACGCCCCTTGAAATCGGGGCCGACAGGATCGCCCGCACCTCCCATTCTGCTCTTTCCATGCTTGACAAGCTCAGAGTGATCACCGGCAGGCCTATATCATTGGCCTGGAGGCCATCCTTTGCCAGCGGCCTTTACGCCATAGAAGTTTTCCCGGCCGCAACCCTCAAGGCCCATGGCATCCTCATTCCCGGATACATGAAGAGGGATGGCAGAGACGCGCGGAGGGCCCTTTTAAATTACTTGGCCTGGAATATGAAGTTACCCCAGGACACATCCATATTGAAAGAAAACGTCGATGCCCTTGATGCAGCGATTTGTATCCTGGCTGGTACGGATTTTCTGCTCAGCGAGGCCATGGAACCTGAAGATATGAAAATAGCCAAAAAAGAAGGATGGATCTGGGTACGTCGGCCGGTAAGTAAAAATGAGTTGCAAGAACTGCAGAAAAAATTCATGTCGAATTCTTCTTGATGTGCTGTAATACTGGCACTTTCAGTCCGGCTGCTTCTGCATGGGTAATAGCCCGAACCAATCGGTCCGGGGCAGCTCTGCCTCTGCATATGTGATCCGGATCACTTTGCAGCGCTGCTGCAAACCGCTCCATCAATCTGGAGCGCGGCATCTTCTTTCTCACCAACCATTCCTGGATATCCAACACTTCGTCGGCAACCTGTAAGGCCAAATCCTGGTTCTGTATCCACAATTCACCTGTTGTGCCGCCTACCTGTAATCCGGCAATATTGATGGTAAAAACAAACAGGTTTTTATTGACCAGCTCAAATTCCAGTTCTTCGGAACTCACGAGAACATTGACCGGAATATCTAAAGTGGCAAGCGCATCTTTTATCAGTTGGGCACGCGGACCATATACCTGGGTGGGTAGAAGCACTTTTACATCCTGCCCTTTCTTTTTCTCAAACCAGACCGCCATGGGTGTGGGGTTCTGCACTTGGTATTTCTGCCAATCCAGGGGTAACAATTCATTCTGCAAAAGGGCCAGTTTTCCCTTCCATACCTCCGGCATCAAACCCATGGCACTATGAAAGTCCTTTTCCGCCACAGCGAACAACACCATAAGCGGTTCAGGAATATCGCCGGAAACCATCTGCAGATCCATGCCACGAATTACCGGAACAACCGGTATGCCAAGACGCAGAAATCCGCGAGCAAAAACGGAGCCCATTTCGCCAAGGCCTATTATTACAATTGGCTTTCGCATGATATATTGTGTCATTGGTTAAAATGAAATATTTCCAACACGACTATCACTCTGAAGTAAAATTACTTTACAAGTGGCTGGGTGCTCCTGGAAAGTGATGCTGTCAGAAGCCCCGTTCGAGCTAAGTCCAGCCCGATTCAGAGGGAAATCAGTT
This sequence comes from uncultured Desulfobulbaceae bacterium, assembly GCA_945787445.1. Taxonomy (GTDB): domain Bacteria; phylum Desulfobacterota; class Desulfobulbia; order Desulfobulbales; family CALZHT01; genus CALZHT01. Next base: position 3,326 of record CALZHT010000136.1, on the reverse strand, counting down.
CTTGCTGAAATAACGCTCATATTACCGAAGTGGCTTCAGCAACACTTGTAAGGAGTTCCCAGCCACGGCCTGAGAATTTCGATACATTTTTCAATCTTAACGTCCGGGCCTGGAGAATGTATCGCTCTAGGCAAAAATCAAAAGCGGTTTTCCATATTGTCACGCAAGCCTAAAGGCGGCGCCAGGATTTCAGACCAGACTATTGCCTTCTTCAAATCCCTTTTACCAAGGCAATACCGATGCACGCATTTCTTCTTGAGCAGATCGGGTGACGGAATATCAACATGTTCAGGAACTGCACGATAATGAGGTTCAATTTCCAGTTCAAGCTCCTCTGGCTGGGCCTCTCGGATAGCAGGCTTCACAAAATCATATTTTGGCGTTAGTACTTTCTTCTTTGGGGGTCTTTTTTTTAACGGTGCTTCTTTTAACTGCCTCATTTTCAGACGTTTCAGGATGCCGATCAAGATATTGCCGAAAAAGATCAATATGACCACCAGAAAAATGAAGACTTGCTGTAAGGTGATCTGGTCTTCCATTACCTGCCCTCCGGACCCTGTTTAGGTTCACGCTCGTCAGTGCCGATCTGCTCCCGCATGGTCGTATCTGCCATTATGTTCTTCATGCGGTAGTAATCCATAATGCCCAACTGACCTTTCCTAAATGCTTCAGCCATGGCCAGGGGGACCTCGGCCTCCGCCTCCACCACCTTGGCGCGCATTTCTTGAACCCTTGCCTTCATTTCCTGCTCAGCTGCAAAGGCCATGGCGCGGCGTTCCTCGGCCTTGGCCTGGGCGATCTTCTTGTCCGCTTCGGCCCGGTCGGTCTCAAGTTCAGCGCCGATATTCTTGCCCACATCCACGTCCGCAATGTCGATGGACAGTATTTCATAGGCAGTTCCCGCATCCAATCCCTTTTCCAGGACGCGCTTGGAGATGGAATCCGGATTTTCCAGCACATGCTTAGGTGGTGACGATACCCTCACCGACCCGGGCCAGAACGGTCTCTTCACCGGCGCCGCCGACCAGTCTGTCGATATTGGCCCGCACCGTTACTCTGGAAATGGCCTTGAGCTGGATGCCGTCCTTGGCCATGGCCGCTATCATGGGTGTTTCTATGACTTTGGGATTAACGCTCATCTGAACCGCTTCCAGTACATTACGACCCGCCAGGTCAATGGCCGCGGCCCTGTTGAAAATAAGCTCGATATTCGCCTTATCGGCCGCGATCAGGGCCTGCACAACCCGCAACACATTGCCGCCGGCAAGATAATGTGATTCCAGCTCATTGGAGGATATTTCGAGACCCGCCTTCACCGCCATGATCTTTGATTCCACGATGAGTTTGGGAGGCACCTTCCTGAACCGCATGAAAATGATGTTTAGAAGACCAACACGCGCCCCGGAAACCAGGGCCTGCACCCAGAGGGAAACGGACGTGCCTATCACCACAAACAAAACGATTACTGCAATAAAAATAGCAAAAACCATAATCTGATCAAACTTCATCTCAGGGCCTCCCTTTTATGTGACTTCCTTATCCCGAACGATTATCTGATTACCTGTAACAGAAATGACTTCCACCTCAGTATCTTTGCTGATAAACTCCCCCCGACTCACCACATCGAGTCTTTTGCCGTCAATGAGGGCAATGCCGGCCGGATGCAGATGCGTTAAGGTCCTCCCTCCCTTGTTGATATATTTTTCCAATTCAGGCGACTGGGAACTCACCCCAGCATCACTGGAAAGCTGTTCCCTGAGAGTTACCGGTGACTTGGCCAGAACTTTCAGACCGACAATCACCAATATGGGTATGGCAATGATATCAACAATCACAAACATCATGCCGGCGGACCCGGAGACACCGGTAAAAACTATATACAATGAATAGCCAAGAACGCCTGCGGCGATCAACGACAGAAGGCCGCCTGAGGGCAGGATGATCTCGGCAATAATTACAGCCACGCCAACCAGTTGAAGAATAATGGCTAATACCAATTGATTCATGCAGCCACCTTTGCAACCACGATTATGTTTCCCTTCACCTCCACCACCTCCACCAAGGTCCCTTTTTCAAGAAAACCGCCCTGGGTGACCACATCGTAGACATCATCATTGATCCCTACCTTGCCGGAAGGACGCAAAAAGGTCATGGCCATGCCCCGGTCGCCGACATGCACTGCTTTGGCCTGCATAACGTCGGCATGGGATTTCGCCAGGGTAGTACCCAGAAAAGGCCCTTCCACCACCCTGCTCATGGAGGGCAGCACATACCGTAAAAATCCCATGGCCACCACAAAAGCCACTACAAAAGAACCCAGGACCTGGGTGATATTTTTCAGCAGCAGCTCCTTTTGCCAAGGCAGAGAAGGGTCCGGCAGCACAAAATCCTGAAACGACAGGATCATTCCGATACAAATCAGCGTAATTCCTGCTATTCCGGCTATACCGAATCCGGGCAGCACGAAAATCTCAACGGCCAGGAGCAGCATACCGAGCACCAGGAGAAGAAGCTCAGTGTAATCAGCCAACCCCACCAGATACTGATTAAAGAAAACAAGAGCAAGACAGATGATGCCGACAATTCCCGGGACGCCGAAGCCGGGCGCCTTGAATTCCGTGTATAGGGCAGCAAGACCGATCATCAATAAAATCGGCGACAACTTGGTTATCAGCCGAACCAGTGATTCCGACCATTGTTCTTCAATTCGGGTAATTTCATAATCAGATATGCCCATTGTGTCGAGCATCTCATCAATGGACTCCGAAGTCATCCGGGAAAAGCCAAAGTCTTTGGCTTCCACATTGTCCATGGTCAGAAGTTCGCCCTTGGCCACCACTGTTTTCTTGGAAACCACCCGGTCTTTTTGTTCCTTGGACAAATCATCAAAGTCCAAGGAATCCATAAATTCCACCTTATCCGGCATCTCCACACGGTATACCGCCATTTCCGCGGTCACCATGGACTCGGCCAAGGCCGCCGGATAATTGTTCCGGCGCGCCAGGGAGCGAAATTTTGCCCGCAGGGGCGACTGAAATTTCTCACCCATTACCTTGGGACCTTCCTGGGAAAAGGTAATGGGCGCGCAATCGCCGATGGTGGTGCTGGGCCTCATCACCAGGTCATTGCAGGCAAGGGCGATAAGGGCACCAGCCGAGATCGCCTTCTTGGAGACAAAGGCGATGGTCCTGCCCTTGGGAATATTGACCAGAGTGTCAACGATCTGAAGGGCGGAATCAACCCGGCCGCCATAGGTATCCATCTCAAATACAAAAAGGGCGGTTGAGTCCTCGGCAATACCCCGCAATGCCCTTTTGATATAGGCG
>CALZHT010000135.1 GCA_945787445.1 uncultured Desulfobulbaceae bacterium | reverse complement strand
CGGCGGTGAACGGAAATGTCTGTTCTGTCAGACATTGACCACCGCAACAGAAAAGGAGATCGGCCAATATATGGATGACATGGTCCCAAGGATGATAGAATTTGTCGAACACCGGAATAGTGGCAGGGTCAAAGAGGCGGCGCTCTGTTTCCTGCCCGGTGTGAATCATTTTTAAAAGAAGTGCCTAAAGTGAGCTAAAGTGCGAAGTGCCTAAAGTTAATGGAAGTATCTGATTAGAAAAAAAACAGCAACTTTAGGCACTCAATCGATATCATTGCAAAATCCGAGAACGTTTAGTAACTCCTTGAAATTACGTTTCGAGGTCAGGAGTTCTGAATTTATGGGAATTCAATTGAGTTCGATCAGCTGTATCATACCAACAAGAGATCGCTGTGCATTATTGGCAGATGCCATTGAGAGCGTGTACCAACAGGAAGGTTACGACCTTGAGATTATCGTGGTTGACGACGGCTCAACAGATGGCACCGATGCATTGCTTCATAAACATTATCCCGGAGTAAAAGTTGTACACACCCAGGGGGTGGGACCGGGATTGGCCCGGAATGCCGGGGTAGAATCTGCAAGCGGTGCATACCTTATGTTTCTTGATTCGGACGACATTTGGTTGCCCGGTCACGTGGCAAGGCTTGCGGAAGTTTTGTCCCGGGGTTACCGGATTGCTTATGGAACCACCAGGAATCTGGATCAGATACATGACAACGAGTTTCTCATTCCAGAGGCCGGTAAAGGGATCACAGGTAATTGTTACCATGAATTGCTCCGCTGGTGCTTTCTCGTTCCTTCTGCCGTGGCTGTGGAACGTAAGGCTTTTTTTGAAGCCGGCGGATTTTTTCCAGGTGACATGGGAGAAGATTGGCATTTTTTTCTAAGGCTCGCCAGCCGGTATCATTTTGGATTTTCAGGAAGTGAACCGATAACCGTGCGGCGTCTCCATAGGGGAAGCCTTTGCTGTTTTGTCGACCAGCAAAAGATCCTTTCCTCTGTATCCAGGATCAAGGAGGCAGCCCGCAAAGAAAATCCGGATACACAGGATATTGATGCCAGATTCATGGTAATGGAACAATTCATCATGGAACAAGGAGAAGCGTGGCAAACTGTCCAGGACTGGTATACTGCCATGAAAAGAGAGGGGATCATTTGAAAACAAGGATACCTGCACAAGAACACCAACGGGTCTTGGAGGAGGGGATTGACGTGGTCCAGCAGAGACCTTCGTTCAGCTTGCCCTTGACTGAAGTGGGAATTTCGGGAAAGACGGTGTGGATTAATTTTCCCGAAGGCAGGTTGCCGTTTCAGGCAAAAATCCATGTGGCGTTGGCTAGTGATGTGCGCGGCATTCATATGTCGAGGATTGAGGAGTTGATAAGTGCTCTTCTGCAAAAGGATTTTCCCACCTTGCAGGCATACGGACTTGAGCTGTGCAGATGCACCATTGAAAAGCAGGAAGCGGAAAAAGGCACGGTTTTCCTCACGGGGCAGCTGCCGGTTGTCCGTCAAGCCCCGGTAAGCAAACGGAACTCTTTGGATTCCATCGATATAACCGCGGCAGTGAATGTTGTCAGGAAGGAGAAAGGTTTTTCAGAGAATGTCATGATCGGTGTTGGAGTCAACCATATTACTGCCTGCCCCTGTACCCAGGAATATTATAATGCGCTTTACCGGGTTGATGGTGAGAGCCCCCCCATGCCGACTCATTCCCAGCGTTCCCACAGCAGGTTAGAGGTTGAGGTGAATGAATTATCTCTGGGCCATGATGACCTCCGCTTGTGTCTGGAATCCGCGCTGCATGTTACCCAGGATCTCCTGAAAAGGCCGGATGAGGCTGAGATAGTCTTAAAGGCCCACACCTATCCCCAGTTTGCCGAAGACGCGGTCCGGGAAGTAGCCAGGACAGCCGGTCGGAGATTTGGATCACTTGTTCCGGAATCATGCCGGATTATTATCGAATCCACAAGTCTTGAAAGCATCCATATCCATGATGTCAACTGCCGCCTTGAGACCTCCATGGGTGGAATTCTCGAGCTGTTGAAGCAGGGAATATGAAGTGTCTTGATCGAGACTGGTTGCAGGAATATTCCCTGGAACTGGTCCGTGCATTGGTTAAGATGTCGCAAGAGTGTCGATCCCAGCTCTTTATTGCAGGTGGACCGGTGCGGGACTGGTTATTGGGCCACGTATCCCGTGATCTTGACATAACCGTTCCCAACAAAGCCTTGTCCTGTGCAGAGTATCTGGCAAGAGAGATCGGCGGCGCTTTTGTACCGTTGGATGCTGAGGAAGGTGTTGCCCGGGTGGTCTGGCAAGACCATGCCATAGATTTTTCCGCCTTCAGAGATGACACCCTGTCCATAGAAGACGATCTTAAAAAACGCGATTTTACCATGAATGCCCTGGCCATTTCCTTTGATCCGGAGCAGCCCGGCCTTGAACAGTCTCTGCAAATTATTGATCCCACCGGAGGGGTTTCTGATCTTGAGCAGGGGGTGATTCGAGCAACCTCAAAAAGTGTTTTTGCCAATGATCCATTGCGGATGCTCAGGGCCTATCGATTTTCTGCGGTTTTCAATTTTGTTCTTGAACAGGAAACTGAAGGGTACATAAGGGAAAATGTCGCTCTTCTGGACAGAGTTTCACCGGAACGGATTTCCTATGAGTTGGACCGGATCATGGAATCATCAAGGGCGCATGCAGCCTTTGCAAAAATAGCAGAGGCGGGCCTTTTGTGGGTGATATTCCCGGAGCTTAAATCAGGAGTCGGCCAAGACCAGCCAGGAAGCCATCATCTTGATGTTTTTTCCCACAGCCTTGCGACCCTCAACTGCATGGAGAGGCTCTTGCGAGAACCGGGAGAGTTTTTCCCCTCCCATGGCCGATTCCTGAAATCATATTGCGCCCAAGGTAAGCGGTCAGTATGGCTCAAATGGGCCTCCCTGTTTCATGACCTGGGCAAACCGGATACCTTCAAGATGCGCGGGGAGAGGATCACCTTTTATAATCATGACCAGGCAGGGGGGGCAAAGTTTTATGAAATCAGCCAGCGTCTCCGTTGGAGCAAGGAAGACAGCAAGCAGGCATCCAGGTTCATTGCTCTCCATATGTGGCCGTTTCATTTGAACAACGCCATGCGGAAAACCGGTATTACCGCCCGGGCCTGCTTAAAGCTGGTTAAGGCGATTGGCGCAGAGTTACCCGGTCTTTTTCTCCTTGCCATGGCTGACAGTCTCGCCGGCCAAGGGCCCGCCAAACCGTCAGGCATGGAAAAGTCTCTTGCCGAACTGTATGCCAGGGTGGATGAAGTATATCGGCAAAATATCCAACCGGTACTGGAACAACCCCGGTTACTGTCCGGCAACGATCTTATTTCCATCTTTAGACTTACTCCAGGGCCCAGGTTCAGGGAAATCCTGGACGGTCTGCAAAAGGACCAGGTTGAGGGTAATGTTTCCTCTCGAGACGAGGCCCTTTCTTGGGTAAAAAAGTTTCTGCGCGAAAATGAGGGTGAACATGCATAGAGCGTATTATGCACGTGTTCAGCGGCTTTTGAAGAGTATTTATCTTTACAAGGATTTTGGCTTTACTGATTGACTCGGTTTACAAATAGCGGCTAAATATTGATAGAAGAGTAGTTAACGCTCAATTTAGGAATAAAAAAAACTACATTCGGATAAAAAATGAACAAAAATACTACACCACAGGGGCCATATTGTTCCATTTATGATTCGTTAGATTCTGCTGAATTTAAAAAACGGATAAGCCATCACCTTCTAACCTTCCAGGGCAGGGATCCGGAACGGGCCGGCAAGCGTGATATTTATCGGGCTGTTGCCTATACCATCCGGGATATGCTGATTGAGAAATGGATACAGACCCAGAAGAGTTATTATCAGAAGAAGCAGAAACGAGTCTATTACCTTTCCATGGAGTTCCTCATCGGGCGCTCACTGGGTAATGCTTTAATAAACCTAGGCTTATTTGACGAAACCTCCGGTGTATTGAAAGAGATGGGATTCGATGTGGCGGAAATCAGGGAAGAAGAGGATGACGCAGCCTTGGGAAACGGCGGCCTGGGCAGGCTTGCCGCCTGTTTCATGGATTCCATTGCGACCCTCGGGGTCCCGGCATATGGGTATGGAATCCGATATGAATACGGAATTTTTTACCAAAGAATAGTGGACGGGTATCAGGTGGAAACTCCTGACAACTGGCTCAGGTTTGGTTCGCCGTGGGATTTTGAACGCCATTTCAGCCTCTATCCTGTTCATTTTTATGGCCGGGTAAGAAAGTATCACGATGAAAATGGGAGATACCGCAGCGAATGGGTGGATACCGACGTGGTTATGGCCATGCCCTGTGACTTGTTGGTGCCGGGATTCAACAATGATCATGTCACCAACATGCGGCTATGGACCGCCAGGGCTTCGCGTGATTTGGATCTCTCATTTTTTAACCGGGGAGACTATATCGCTGCCGTAAAAAGTAAGGTCAAATCCGAAACCATTTCCAAGGTCCTCTATCCATCGGATGATATCAGGGAAGGCCAGGAGCTTCGCCTCAGGCAGCAGTATTTCTTTGTTGCCGCCACCTTCCAGGATATCCTGCGGCGTCATCGCAAGAAGCATAAATCATTTACTACGTTCAGCGACAGGGTGGCCGTGCAGCTTAATGATACCCATCCTGCCATAGCCATCCCGGAATTGATGCGGCTCCTGGTCGATATCGAAGGGCTGGACTGGGATAAGGCCTGGGATATATGCGTGAATACTTTTGGCTATACCAATCACACCCTGATGCCCGAGGCCCTGGAAACCTGGCCCGTTGATATGTTGGGAAGGGTCCTGCCAAGACATCTGGAGATCATATATGAAATCAACCACCGGTTTCTGGAGCAAGTAGCAGTAAGGTATCCAGGGAATGATGAAAAATTGCAGAATATGTCCCTGATTGCCGAACACCCCGTGAAAAAGGTGCGCATGGCCCATCTGGCCATTGTCGGCAGCCACTCTATAAACGGGGTGGCCCAGTTGCATACCCAGCTTCTCAGATCAAGAATTTTCAAGGATTTTGATGAATTTTTTCCCGGCAGGTTCAACAGCAAAACCAATGGCATTACCCAGCGCCGCTGGTTGCTAAAAAGCAATCCCGACCTGGCTTCCCTGATAACGGAAACCATAGGCGGTGATTGGGTGGTGGACCTGGACCATCTCGCCGCCTTGAAAAAGTATGCCGATAATCCGGTGTTTCAGAAAAAATGGCGCAAGGTCAAGGAGAAGAACAAGGAAAAACTGGCCCGCTATATAATGGAGGTCTGCGATGTGAAGGTGCTGCCCAATACCATGTTCGACGTGCATATCAAGCGCATCCACGAGTACAAGAGGCAGCTCCTGAATATCCTGCACGTTATTATCCTCTATGGCAAAATCATCAGAAAAAAGCCAAGGCAAAAGATAACGCCACGTACCGTGATCTTTGCAGGTAAGGCCGCTCCTTCCTATTTGAAAGCCAAGCTTATCATCAAGCTTATCACTGCAGTTGGTGAGGTGGTCAATGACGATCCCCGAGTGAAAGATCTGTTGAAAGTTGTATTTATCCCGAATTACGGCGTTTCTCTGGCAGAAAGAATCATCCCTTCCGCTGATCTTTCCCAACAGATATCCACTGCCGGCACTGAAGCGTC
>CALZHT010000134.1 GCA_945787445.1 uncultured Desulfobulbaceae bacterium | reverse complement strand
CAATGCCATCGGTATAATAGCCTCGGCAGGATTGCTAATCCCTTGGGCGGTAATGCGGACATTCAGATATAGGGCAGATCACACCAAGGTGATAAATACGGCCGAACTCACAGAGTTCCAAGGGAAAGAGAGTTCAAAAGTTCAGGCGGTAGGCGCCGAGCTCAGTGAGTTTTTTGATATGGATTTAGCATTATGAATATATGCGGAACCAGACTGGAAGGAAAGTATTATGATGGCGAGCTTCCCATCGCTCGCTCTGCAGAGCTTGTTTTCAGCAACCATGAGGTCGCCTTGACAAGTGTAGATACTACCCTGACTTATGCCTTGCATAAATTGCGTGTATCTCCCCGGGCGGGTCGCGCTGACCGCTTTATTGCTTTGTCCGATGGCGGGCAGTATCAATGTGCAGACCAGCCCATTCTTGACCGCCTCCCTCAAGAGGTCGGGTCGGAGGGTCCTGTTGCCTGGCTTGAAGACCGTATTTCAGTTGCAGTCGCTAGCGTAGTGATTATCATATGTGTGCTGCTCTTTGGGTACTTTTACGGCCTACCGGTTGCAGCAGAAAGCATGGTAAAAAGAATACCAATTGAAACAGAGGTGTCGCTAGGCAGCCATGTTCTTACCTGGTTTGACGACAATCAATGGTTTAACCCATCGCATATCGATCAAGATCAGCAGGATTCTATTTTAGGTGAATTCAGCAAACTTCACCAAGGCCTTTCGATGTCATCTCATATCAAACTGCAATTCCGTGACAGTGAATTTATCGGGCCGAATGCATTTGCCTTACCTGGAGGCACCATAGTTATTACGGACCAAATGATAGAAAAAGCTGAATCAGAAGAAGAGGTTTTGGCAGTTCTTGCTCATGAGATCGGGCATGCGGAGAGGCGTCACAGCATGAGGCAGATACTGCAGAGTTCCTTTGTGGGACTTGCTGCTGCGACGATAACAGCCGATGCCGCCTCACTGAGTGCGGCTGTGACAGGACTGCCTGTAATACTGGCACAGACTAAATATTCTCGTAATTTTGAAACAGAGGCAGATGAATTTGCCTTTGATCTTCTAAAACGTCATAATATACCAACCGAAGCCTTTGCAAGCCTGATGGAACGGCTTGATAAAGGCAGTGAAAGATTGAAGAAACTATCTTTCATTTCAACGCACCCTATAACATCCGAACGCATCAAACGTGCGAGAGAATCCAGCAAACAGGCAAATGGTTTGGCCCGGGAAAAGGCCTACCATTAGCAAGAGTCAAACCGGGGGCACCTCAACTTTTCCCCTTACTTGCATTGCTTTAAATTGCATAGAAAAAGCTCTGGTGGGTGCCAGAGCTTTTGGTTAAGATTTCATAATGAAAATTATGCCCTAAAGAAGTCAGCCCTGACACAGCCAATTTATTGCTTCATCCTGGTTACTGAAATGCATTATGTTTATCCCCCAAAGTTGGGCAGTGTTCACAAAAGTTTTTCGAGGACTTTCTCCAGAAGTAAACAGGAACGCAATTTTTTTATTTTTATGCCCTTCAAATTTTTTCATGTAGCTAATCATATCAAGAGAATCTCCTATCATATAGTTTGGTGGTAAAGTAGAATTGCACACATCAATTAATAACCTGTCGTAGCCGTTTATTGTAAGTTCACCTACAGCTTTCAAATGGATTTCCTTTCTGGTGTCTTGATCAAGTGTGCCATCAACAATGACTTTAATAATTCTTAAATCAGGAAGTTTTTCAATTTTATAGTTCATGAATGATTTAATCTCGGTGAATACCTGAGTAATTTCTCAAGTTTGATCATCTTTTGCATATCTCGCCATCTGGTAATTACTATTCGCGAGAACATATAGCAGACGTCCTAAATGATGCGTTAATTTCCTTCATTTGGGATTGATAATAATTATCAACCTGTGCCAACAAATTAGCAATTCAATCCAAGGTTTTCAAGTTTTGATTAAATCTGGAAAGGAAAAAGCCCCGGTGAGAGGTGGGGCTTTGAATGGATAGCAGGAATATGTATTGCGGGAAATTGATATTATGTCCCTATTTTTCTCATGGTGGAGGAATATTTGCTGTGCAAAATTTATAGGGCACGGCTTCATATTTTTTGCTCGGTTTTACTACTTGATCTCTACCGCATTTCAGGCAGGTTCTTTTAAGTTTAAAGATCGTGCTGATTGCTGCATAAAAAGGAATCATTATCAGCCTCCGTCATAACTGAACAACTTTGCGCTTTCGGCTAGTTTTTCCGGGATACCCATTACATAAAAAACATCGTCAGAAAAAAAGGCATTTCCACGTCAGGGTTAGGGAATGTTTGTGAATCACGGCGCACCGCGAGCACTGTCACACCGTGTTTTTTCCGTAGTTCAAATTCGATCAGCGACTTGCCTACAATCGGTGAACCTTCCTCATGTTCCCTTTTTCACACACTAAAATAGCTCATTGTCGAGAATCAACGAGGAAAGAGAAATCATACCGATAAGTTCCCCTCCTTCCTCGACCGGAGCTCTTCGTGTGCCGGCCCGGTAAAGCAGACGTGCAACATAACGTATGTCCATATCCGCTGGCACGGTGATAATAGGCTTTGTCATGATTTCATAGACATTCACCTCAGTCGAGGAACGGCCAGGAATAATCAACCCTTTAATCAAATCCTGAATAGCCACTATGCCCCATGCATCATCGGTATGGCGTTTTTTCACAAGCAGAGACGAAACTCCTTCAGAACGCATTTTGGCGGCAGCCTCCCTCGCTGTGGCCATGCCGTCAATGGACACAATCCCTTTATGCATCACGTCCCTTGCCCGTATTATTGAAGTGTTGTCAGGTCTCATAATTTTCTCCCCCTATAGAAATATATCTCTTTGCTTAAAAATAACTTTCCCGAACCTCTTCCTTAAATTTTTCAATCTGGCTTTCAAGGCCCACAACATGCTCAACAGGGACCACAAAGGCAATGCCTGTTCCCGGTTTATGGAATTTTCCCGCCTCTTTTATCGTATCCAAGATTTTGGCAATAAGGTGCTCTTCAACAAGGAGCATGATGATGTCGGTCTGTGCCTCCAGCGAAAGCCCAAAAAAGGTTTTCGCCTCATGGATGCCAGTCCCCCTGGCCGGTATGATTGTTGCCCCGGTGGCTCCTGCCCCTTTTGCCGCATCAACAATATGGTCAGTGAGATCTGTCTTTACCGTGGATAAAATAAGTTTAAAGCGCATTACTTTTCTCCATGAATTTATTTTTTGCGTAGAGTAAGCCAGTGCATAAACTGAGCATAGCCCATAACGGTTATAATTGGAAAAAGACTGGCAAAAGCAATAAGGCCAAAACCGTCCAAGGCGGGATTTCGTCCAGGAACGGTGGCAGCCAACCCAAGACCAAGCGCCGCCACCAGTGGTACCGTTACTGTTGAAGTAGTGACGCCACCTGAATCATACGCCAGCGCTATGATACTTTTGGGCGTAAATATGGTCTGTACAATAACAATCATATACCCAACAAGAATGTAAAGGTACAGTGGGGTGCCGGTGACAATCCGAAAGGTTCCAAGGCTTATCCCAAAAGCGACTCCCACAGCAACAGTAATTCTCAAACCCCATTGCTTGATCGTCCCAGCTGATACCTCGTTAGCCTTATAAGCCACGGCAATGAGAGATGGTTCGGCGATGGTGGTGGCAAAGCCGATCATGGCCGCAAAAAGATACACCCAGCCATATGCCTTCCAGTCGGCCTGCAAAACAATTTCCCCGGCACCATAAATAAAGGCGGGATCAGACAACTGGGAGGCCATAATTTTCCCCAGGGGAAAAAGCGCCTTTTCAAGTCCCGCCAGAAACAGGGCCAGGCCGATGACAACATAGACGCCGCCTATAATAAGACGACGAAGATGAGGAATTGGCTGCCGCAATACCAGGAGTTGTAAACCGGTAATAAGTATAATGATCGGCAGCACATCTCTGCAGGTGGCAAGCAATATTTTGCCGAAATCATTTACGAATTCCACTAAAACAGCCCCCTTTTTATCCGAAAATGTAACTGTTTAGCAGTGCTCCAGATGTGTTCAAGCAGGCTTGCGAGGAATAGCGTATCTATCTGAGCGAGCCTGATCGGACACAGATGGGGTGCTGCTGAACAGTTACCCGAAGATTATAAGTCCGTACCCCATTACAAAAATCATGGGGAGCAGAGATGCAAAAGCGATAAGGCCAAAACCATCAAGAAGAGGACTCCGGCCATGAATAGTTGAGGCCAGCCCCACTCCCAATGCTGCCACCAGTGGTACGGTGATGGTCGAGGTGGTGACTCCGCCGGCATCATAGGCAATACCAAGGATCTCTTTCGGGGCTACGATAGTCATCAGCATAACAACAATATAACCACCGATGATCAGGTAGTGAATAGGCCAACCCCGGATAATGCGTATGACACCGATAAGGATGGCAAGTCCCACGGAAAAAGCGACAGTCAAGCGGAGCCCAAAGGCATATTGATTGAGAGAATCTTTGCTCGGATCAATAAGGCCCCCCTGGCCGGCTATTTCTGCTGCTTCCCAGGCCACGGCGATGAGGGCAGGTTCTGCCACTGTGGTTGAAAAACCCAGGGCAAAGGCAAAACAGAGGAGCCAGAAGAGGCTGCCCTTCCTGGCTAAGGCATGGGCAATAGCCTCACCGATGGGAAACAGGCCCATTTCAAGTCCCTGCACAAACAGAGTGAGACCGGCTACCACTAGAAGAGCGCCAAAAAGAACTTCTCCCATTTGCGGCAAAGGCTGTTTCAGGACAACAATCTGAAAGAAAGCGATAACTAGGATGATGGGAAGCAGGTCAGTAAAGGCATCCCGCAGTTTTTTCAGGATTATGGAGGTGATCATGATTTTCTATCCTTACCCCCCATTCTGGGACCCTGTTCAGTGCCCACTTGATGGGTATAAGTGCCTTCACGAAATCAATTTCAAAGGCACTAATTAAAATCTGCCGGCAGTTACCAGAAAATGCACATTAATACTTGCACCATATCCCAAGGCAATAACCGGCGACCATTTGAGGTGGCCAAAAAAAGTATACATTCCTCATGCCTGACCCATCAAGGCAAAACTGGCAGCGGAGCCAATAGACAGCATACTGCCGCCCACTCCAGCGGTAAGGGTTACCAGGAGCCATTGCCCCTGTGAAATTTCCAACAGCATGGTTAATGCGGCAAACATTACCGGGATGTTATCGACAATTGCGGACAGGATACTCACCATGATATTAGCAGGAGTGGCAGATGCTATCATTTTGCCAGGAGGGGCGGGATTTTCTATCCACAAAACTTGCAGGTTACGGCTTCATTATACTTGCTGGGCTTTACCACCTGTCCCTTGCGGCATTTTGGGCAATTCCGTTTAAGACGAATGATTGTCGAAATCGCTTTAATAAAAGGTAACATTTTCGACTCCCCATAAAATTGATGCCGGTTTGATCACTTAGTCCCTGTCGCATTACTGGAGTTTTGCTGCATTATTAGTCGCTAATTTTCTTCTCTAAAATGTGTGATAACAGCCATCTATCCTCAGTCGATTTCCCCTGTTTCATATTGAAGATGTCTCGTTTTTTCCTTCTCTGATTTTACAGCAATATATTTTTGATGTTCGCACTTAACATCAAGGCGAGTCAAGCTGAAATTATTGGAGAATTATTGAAGAGAAATTTGGTTGGAGTGTGATCAAAGAATGATTAAGGAAGTTATAATCAAAAACGGTTCAGGCCTGCTTTCAATAGATGCCAAAAAGTGGGCGACAAAGACAGCCACTTTA
>CALZHT010000133.1 GCA_945787445.1 uncultured Desulfobulbaceae bacterium | reverse complement strand
CATGGGATCAGCTTCAAGTCAGGCAGCGCCGGCTGAATCCCCCAAATCTGCCGGAGGTTGAAGCCCGAAAAGCTGTTGAAGTTTCATGGGCTATGAAACCTGGTAGGATTGCAAAAACCTCAAAACAGTCCCCTAATTTCCTCTATGGAGTTGGGGGATTTTTTGTTTTAGAGGGCGGAAAGGCAGAAGGCACAGAGGCAGAAGGCAGAAGGCAGAAGGCAGAAGTTATGGAGGCATTTTCTCATGAAAACATACAGGGATCTGATGGTCTGGCAGAAGTCCATGATTTTGGTAACTGAAATCTATCAGGCAACGAAACTTTTTCCATCCGAGGAATTATATGGACTAACCTCACAAATAAGACGTTGCGCCGTATCTCTACCCAGTAATCTTGCAGAGGGATATGGAAGAAACTCTACACAAGATTATATCCGCTTTTTACGAATAGCATGCGGTACATTATATGAGCTGCAGACGCAGTTGGAAATCTCAACAAATTTACACTATTTGAATAAGCCGATATTTGAAGAACTCTATGAAAAAACCAGAGAAATTGAAAGAATGCTTAATAGTTTGATAAACAAAGTTGCCGGTTGAGTATGAGTATTTGAACGGCAATGTTAAATTGACTTCAAAAAACTTCTGCCTTCTGCCTCAGTTCACTACCCAGAATTTGCCTGATAATAATTCCGAGTTCGGTTCCAACGATTGGCTTTTGCACTAATTCCTTTATCCCTATTTCTTTGATGCGCTCCGGTGTTGCCTCCAGATTGAATCCTGTACAGAGGATAATCGGTATGTCGGACCGGATGGTAATCAGCTCCTTGGCAAGATCCATTCCGGTCAGGTTGGGCATGGTCTGGTCGGTGATGACGATATCGAATTTGTCAGGTTGGGCTTTGAAAGCCTTTAAAGCCTCGACGCTGCTGGTCCTGGAGGTTACGCTGTATCCTAAACGTTCAAGCGCTTTTTGTCCCATGTCGGCAAGGGTTTCCTCGTCATCAACAAAGAGGATTCTTTCTGATCCGTTCGGAGATAATGGCATTTCACGGTTCTTCATGCTCCCATAACCATCAGAACTATCAAAATGCGGCAGGAATATTTCGAATTCAGTGCCAGTTTCGGGAGTGCTTTTTACAAGAATCGCACCATTAAGCGAGGTTATGATGCCGTGCACCACGGAAAGTCCCATGCCGGTTCCTTCACCAACCGGTTTTGTGGTGAAATAGGGCTCAAATACTCGCTCCAGGGTTACAGGATCCATACCCTTCCCGGTATCTTTTACCGTAAGCCTGACATATTTCCCTTTGGTGAGATTCGGATTTGCATATGCTTTTGGATTGTCAATCTCAATATTCTTTAGTTCCACATAGAGTTCACCGCCTGTTTGCTGCATGGCATGGCTGGCATTGGTGCACAGGTTGACAAGTATCTGATGGATCTGGGTCGGGTCTGCCAGGACATGTTCGCTGTTTGGGTCGATATTTTTGGTGATTTTGATGGTCGCAGGAAGTGAGGCCCTCATCATATGCATAACTTCCTTAACAATGAGATGCATACGTACCGGCTTCAGCTCCTTGTCGGACTGGCGGCTGAAGGCGAGGATCTGATTGACCAGGTCTTTGGCGCGCTTGCCGGCAATGAGTACTTCATGGAGATCACTGCGTATGGTACTGTCCTCAGGCGCATCATCTTTTGCCATTTCCGAAAACCCGATAATGGCGGAAAGTATGTTGTTAAAATCATGGGCAATGCCCCCGGCAAGGGTGCCTATTGCTTCCATTTTTTGTGATTGCCGGAGTTGGGTCTCGAGATGCTCTTTTTCCGACATGGTTTTGACACGTTCCGTTATATCCTGGAGAACGCCTATTGTCTGGACGCTATTCTCGGACTCATCCTGTAAGTCCTCGCCAATTGCATGAACAACTTTCTGTTGGCCATCCCGGGTTGTTATGCGGTATTCAATATCATATGGTTTCTTTCTTTTCAGGGTATTTTCAATTGCCGAGGTGACCAGGCCCCTGTCTTCGGGAAGGATGGTATCTAAAAATTCACTGTAATTGTTTTGTGTATATTGAAGGCCGAGTATGCGAAAAAATTCTTCCGAGCCCATAATTTTGTTGGTTTCGGGATCAAGTTTCCAATAGCCGAGCTGGGCGATTTCCTGGGCCCTGGAAAGGTATTCCTCATTCTCCCGTAAGGCTCTTTCGACTTTTTTCCGTTCATCAATCTCTTTGCTCTTGTCCTGTACTTCGTTTTCCAATTCCACATAAAGCGAGGCATTTTTCAGGGATATCGAGGCGTGATTTGAAATGGTCTGCAGCATATTTATATCTTCAATAAAGAAATGATCGCCGGACAGCTTCTCCCCAAGAAGCAGCAAGTCGTTCAATTCATTATTGACAAAAATCGGCACAATTACTTCTATGCCGTGTTGTTTCATAATATCCCCATACGGCTTAAATTGGGTTTGCTCCTTTGTGCTGGCAAAATCCTCTAAATCTTCCTTCCTGAGCACATAGAGTTGTTCGGAAAATTGGGTTCTGGAATTTCCGATTTTTCCCTGTGGAATTTTGAGTAGACCGGTTGAAAATAGTCTCCCTGGACGGTCAATACGCATGCGCATCTCAATTGTAGGCTATTGAAAATGGTGTTACAGACAAACTTTCTAATGTTGGTAGGCTTGACCAGTTCCGCAAGCTTGGTGCTTGCTTCTTTCATTATCAAGGAATAATTGACTTTGGCTTTATAAAAGAATTTATCGAAAAAGGATTCTATTTTAGTTTTCAGAGGATTGAATATAAAGGCAATGATAAGTGCCGCGATTACGGTAACGGTAAAAGAATCCGCAGCTAAAAGAGTTGAAAAAAGCTTGGTTATGCCCAATACAAGCACGACAAAAACACTGGTGACCAATCCGGCGGAAAGTGAGTAAACAATGGTCCGCTTGAAGACAAGATTGATGTCCATCAGGTTATGCCGGAGGATGGCGTAGGTGATAATAAAAGCATAAATTGTTATGCCGAAGTTGCCGTAGGGAAGAAAGGTGTCGATATGAAACATCGGCAGGAAAGTGGATGTGCCGCCAGTGAACCCGAACAGAAAACCGACAATATTGTAAAGGGCTTGCGTGCGTCTGTGACCGGTTGCCTTGCCAAGAAATATGATGAGTTCATAGAAACTCAAGCCGACAAAAAAGAGATAAAATAAGATTGCGATAGTATAGAGTAAGCTAGCTTCGATAAAATAGAGGTCAAATGCAATTCTGATGTCATTGCTTACGTGCTTGGTGAAAATAGTCAATGTAACAAAAAATATTGCCTGAACATACGCAAAATTAATAAGCTTGCGGCGCTGAATGTCGCAAAATATGCTCATCATTTGAAAAAAGATTGGTGCGACAAAAAAGCCACCGACTTGGGCTATTTTCCAAGCAAAAAGGGCCGTTGATTCGCTATTGGCAATACCGACCAAAAACAATCCAGCGCCCCAACAGGCAACAGCGAGATTGAAAAATAATAAGAGGCGGTGGAGTTTAGTTTTGCCGAAAAGAAATGTTATGAAAGTAAGAATGAGGCAGGACAGCCCAACCGATAAACCTGCTAGAGCAAAAACATTCATTAATATTTTTCCTTAAAAATCCTGCGAGTTTCTCTTGAATAGGTTGTCAAGATTTACTGCATTCCACAAATCTATGGGATTTTCATGTAGCGTGTGGCAATAAATACTAGCGTGGCTTAAAGATTTTTTCATCTAATTATAATAAACTATACCATTAAAATGAGGAAATTTATAAGTAAATTAATAAAATGAAGGTATATTCGGAAAATTTAATGAGATATTTTACTGTTTACAAAAAGTAGGGATAAAGAAGTTTTGCGGTTCTATATGTTTAAAAGGATCAAATCAAGCAGTAGGCACTAATTAAAAGGCCTAATGACAAAAAGTTAAATTGAAAACAGGAACTTCACTTCTAAATAAACGTTCGGATTTTGTTTTTTCCCCCTTCATAAATTGATATTTTTTTGTCTTCTTCAATAACAGTATCTGCAGCTAAAATGCCAGAGTAGACAGCATCACCGACGCCAGGACGCACAGCAACACTTGACCCAACTAGGTAAAAACCTTTAATCGGCGATTTTGATGGGGGCCTCCATTCATCAATTTCCAGACCGTAAACCGCACCATGTGTTGTTTGGACATAGCGGGCAAATGTTGCAGGACTGGCATCTTCCCTGAAAATAATATGTTTTCTCAAATTAGGTATCACCTCTTCAGCTAACATGATCAATTCATCACCTAATAGTCTTTTTCGTTCTCTGTATGTCGATTCATTATAATTCCAGGTTGCAGCATCCTCTTGAGATAAAAGTTTGATAAGAGTGATGCAAGAATACCCTTTTGAAACGAGGGAGGGATCGAACTTGGAAGGCATCATAATTCCAATTTTCTCACCATTTCTACACAATAAGGTTGTCGATTCGAGCTCAGGCACAAAGTCAACACCAAGAGAAACTAGAAAGGCAGAGTTAGATGGACGGAGCTTTTTAATTCGATCCAAGAAATGTGAAGGTAGATGCTCTTGACCAATGAGTTCTAGAAACGACCGGCGAACATCGGCATTGGAGATTACTCTGTCTGACTCGAAGACCTCTCCATTTATCAATCCAACACCTTTTACATGACCATTTTCAATAAGTACATTGGACACAGAAGCATTCAGTTGAATTTTGCCGCCATTTTTTTTCAATGTATCGACTAATTCGTCAGAAAATGTTTGGGAACCACCACGTGGATAATAACCACCATCTATATAATAGCCGAACATCGGCAACATAGTTAGAGCATTAATTTTATTCACATCATCACTAATATATACATGAAGAACAGAGAGCACATCTTTCAGCTTGCTATCGTGGATGAAGTTATCAATCATCTCACTAAATGGTGCATTTATCCAGCGGGAGATTTGTTTTCTGTTTGATGCTTTTTCATACAGCTCATTATAACATGCCTTTATCTCATGAAAAAATGCTATAAGGCCCTCTTTCTCGTTAGGGAAATTTTTGGCAAGGAGGTTTATGTAATCATTTAAGTTTTGCGGAACCTTTATTTGGAGATCGGGGAAAATATACTCATGGTCCACTCGATGCCAATTTAGCCGGTTTTCAATATTTAGATCTCGCAGTAATTTGCTTACAAATCCTTTGGGGCCTAGACCTAAAATATCATGGACACCTCCATCAAAGACAAAGCGCAGTTTTTTATTATTGTGTTTTACTGTTCGCTTCCAGGAAGTGCAAAAACCACCGGGCTTGTTATGCTGCTCTAGGACCATTACTTTTTTGCCATGTTTTGCCAGCAAAGCCGCAGCGGTCAATCCACCGATTCCTGCTCCAATAACAATAACATCATATTCAGTGTTTTTACTTTTTCGGATAGAAAGACTGGGCGAATTGAGGTCCGGTTTTGTCCTTGGTATTAATGCATCGCGAAGTGATAACGGCAATTCCGACGGTGCCCATTTGCCTTCTTTATTTGGTGCATTCCAGACAGCCTCATGTTCACCAAAACCAAGCTTTTTGGTTTTTCCATCGCTTGTGAGAAGATAATAATCAAAATAGAAACGTATGGCGCGTTCATATACTGCGGATCGGTGCATTTTGACAATAATCCGGTCAAAAGGCATCGCTTCATTCATATGCTTGATGTCACATTTAATGCACCGCAGCTCACCTTGATGTTGAGAATTCTTAAAATATTCGGGTGCATTCTCTTTCAAAAAGTGATCCCGTACCCTTCCCTGCCAAACATAATAGTGCAAAAAGTAGACATTCCCCACAAGGTTTGCATCCTCGAGGGAAGTCTCAAAGGTTTGCTCCCTGAGAAGTGAAGATGGACCGACAGGTCCAGCAGGCTCTCGGTAAAGTTCTTTTCCGTAATCGATAGGTGTCGGGCGCTCAATGGATGGATTACCTATGTTTTCATATCCGGGGCGCGGAAGCAACTGTCCCACAAATTCATTGGCAAATTCCGGCAAAGGCTGAACCTCCACACTCCCGTGACCGCGAATCGCAACCCAGGTTGTACTCATCCTGCTTACTGCAAGCAGTTCACGGTTCTCATTTGCGAGGACTTTCCACCATTCATAACAGAATTCCAGAGTGGATTCTTCCTTGCCGCTGACTTTATCCAGCCAGAGGCGCCCTTCTAATACATCGCCTGACTTTGCCTCGCCGATTATCGTGGTTTCAGCGTGATTTGTTACCATGCCCCATTTGTCAGTAGAAAACCATTCCACCAGGTTGTCATAGATCGGATGGACCATGAATTCACGGAGTTTACCGATCCAGGCAAAATAATGGGAAAAATAGAGGGTCCTGCTCAGATTCGATGCCTCTTTGAATGTGACTGGGAAATGGTAGATAAAGATGGGCTGCCCTTGTGGCCCTTCCTCAACTTTCAGCCCGAATTTTCGGCTGCCGTGCCAGTAGTCCATCGCCGGCATCTTTTTGGTATTGGCAGGAATAGGTATGGCCTGAGTTGTTGACCGATGGGCCTTTTGGAAAACGAATGCTGCCATTCGTTCGGGACCAAAGGTAAATTTGACCGGAAAGGTGAGGACTGCCAGCTCTTTTGACGAGCTGCTATTGAATACAACACTATCGCCGGATTGGGTATCTATGCTCAACTCGCCGGGAACCGATCCGATCGCCTTGTGCAAGGCCTCTATCGCACTCCATATCCGGGTGCCTGCTTGATCGCGATCATAACCGTCGGTAAACAGTTGTTGCAGGAGGCTGAACCGGGCGTCCCCCAGCAATGCTCGCCAATCCTCATTGTCGCGTTGCTTTATTGCTTCGAGATCACATCCCTGCGGTCCATAACCCGCGATACAAATAACATTGAGGTTATCATGGGAAACCGAAATCTCCAGGCCATGGTCTTGTTTAAGCCCCTTGAGTATTGGTTTGCCGGTGTCAAGCCAATCCACCGTCAAGCCCTCCCAATCGCGGGTGGCCAGACGTATCGCTTTCCGCATCACCGGCAGCTCCAGTTGCCGGCGTTGATCTTTAGGCAAGCTGTCGAAATTGGGCTCAAATGATGCGGCAATGGCTGGTTGCTTCAGACCAAGGCCGGCTGTTTGCACCTTGAGTGTTTCGTTGAGAATCCGTTGGTCGCGGTCGCTGGGATCGCTCAAGTCCGCGGCTGTGGGACGCTCGGGATAATGGGTAAGAATGCGCAGCGTATACCCCTGCAACCGCTCTATTACCCTCCCTTCCCGGTCGAGGGCGACAACGGAGCAGATGTGCTGCTGTCCTTCCGTTTTTTCGAGATCGGTGATAATTTTTTGCGAAGCCTTTTTTTCGGAAAGAGGCTGGTAGATCTCCATGCTCTTGATCCGTATGGGTAAACAATCATCCTGGGACGCGATCAGCTGGAATGATTGCAGCAGGGAATCCCTGAAATAGGGGTCACCCAGCAATAATGGATCTTCTGATGCTTTTTGACCAGGGCCGGGTTCTTGGAGCATCGGATTCATTCTTTGCTCGCTCAAGAGAACGGCATTTCTCTGGTCCAGGGAATATACCTTCTGGATACGCTGGAAACGTTGGCCTTGAAAGAGGATGGTGCTGTAGAGATCGCGCTGCGGTTCGATGGTGAGCGGCTTGGAAGGCAGTTCGAATTCTTGATCAGGCACTTGTTCGTCCAGATCGAAAACAAAGGTGGCGCTGAAATGTTCTTTGGTAAAACCGGTCTGTTCTGAAAAAATACCGACCCGGACGCGACTGTTTTCCCCTTCCAACATTTGGGCCTGCAGTTCTATCTGCAGCGCGCTTTCGCCTTGAATGACTATGGGCCGCTCGAGTAGGATATTCTCGATACGCACTGCCGGTAGAGTTTGCAGGCCTTGTAAATAGGCAGCAGCCTGGGCCATGGCTTCCAGGCCATAGACGGTTGGAAAAAGAGGCGAGCCTTGCCAGATGTGGTCCTGCAGATAGGGATCGCGCTCCAGGCTCAAATGGGTTCGCGCCACAAGTTCTACGCTGGGTTCATCGACGAGAATTTCTTCGAGAAAACGATGTGCCGCAGGCTTTGCAGGCCTTTTAAGATGCCAGGTGTCAATACCGCCCAGTTGGGAAGCGATAACCGGTCTTTTTGCCTCGTGCTCCTGCAAGGTGAGATGGAGGAACCGCTCGATACCTTTTTGCAATGGAATTGCTCCTATGCCCATTTTCGCCAGATAGGCGATGGACCCCAGCCTCGTTCCCATACCGACCTCGTCCCAAACGCTGTATGCCGGAGAGATCACCGCGGTATCTGGATGATCTTTAGAATATCGGGCAAGGATGAGATCAAGGGCCTCGTTGGAGAAGCCATACCAGCCGTTGCGAATCATTCCTGTTTCGCCGATGA
>CALZHT010000132.1 GCA_945787445.1 uncultured Desulfobulbaceae bacterium | reverse complement strand
ATGTCTGAGATTTTCATAAGCGGCGGGCCGGTGATGTATCCGCTCCTGGCCTGCTCGTTTCTTGTTTTGTTCGTGGTCATTGAACGTCTTATCTTCTGGATCACCATAGAAATGCACCGGGACCGCAAACTGCTGGACGATGTTTTGGAACTCTGCCGTCAAGGAGACTGGAGCAGCGTGCGGCAGCGAGTTGCTAATTCCAAGGATTACGTGATTAAAATCCTGATAAGTGGCATTGTGCACCGGGAATTCTCCATGGGCAAGGCCATGGAAGCCGCGGCCGCGGATCAGATAAAAGGGATGCAGCGTTTCATGGGTGCGCTTGATACCATGATCACGGTGGCGCCGCTGTTAGGTATATTCGGCACGGTAATCGGTATTATCAACTCTTTTGAGATGCTCGGTTCGGCAGGGATTGAACACCCGAAAGCAGTGACAGCAGGAATTGCCCAGGCGCTGATCACTACCGCCACCGGACTCGGCATTGCCATCTTTTCCGTGTTCCCTTACAACTATTTCAATTCCCGGGTGGAAAAATCGGCGCACACCATTGAGAAATACGCCACCAGTCTGGAGATCGTATACGAAAAGCTCTGTCAGCCCAACGAGGCACAAGGGAGTGAAGATACATGAAGGTGTCGGTGGTCCGCCGTAAAACGCGCATTGAGATGCTCCCCCTGATCGATATCGTATTTCTGCTTCTGGTAGTTTTTATTTATGCCATGCTTTCCATGGCTGTGCACCGGGGACTGCCGGTTGACCTGCCGGCATCCTCGGCCGCTGTTCTTGAAAAGGAACTTGTTCTTTCGGTAACCATCCAGGCACAGGGAAAAAGTGCAGGCCTTATTTTTGTTGATGAGCGGCAAGTCGGCCTTGAAAAACTTACCGGAATCCTCCAGGAAAAGGTATCTGAGATGCGCACGAACGGAGCTGCTGAACCGGGGGTGCTGCTCTTTGCCGACCGGAGCGTCGATTACCAGCAACTGTTCGCGGTACTGGACCGGATTCATCAGGCCGGTTTGACCAAAATATCCCTACAGGCAGATGTTGACCAGTAAGCAGATACGTATAACCACGGCATTGGTGCTTTCCCTCGGCATCCATGCATCCCTGGTGGGTACGGATTTCAATGTGGGAAGCGGCAGCAGCCTAGCTCCCAAGAAATACCGCCGGGTAACCATGACCCTGGCTGCCAGGCGGATGACGCCTCCGGTTGCCGCAATAAAGAAGAATGATATTCTCGTTCTACCGGTAAAGCAGGAAAAGCATACAGCGCCTGCGATTCCTGATTCATTACAAAAGCAGGTGAGCGATAAACCGGTTGTTACGTCGAGACAGCTCACCCAAGTGGATGTAGTGGTGCAGGAAATTCCAAAACCTCAAGAAGCGCTAATGACGGCAGAGCAATCCACCCCGGAGCACACAATTTCTCAACAAGAAACAGGCCTGGAACAAGAAAATCTTTTGCAGGAAATGGGGAGCACGGAAAGTAGTTCTGAATCCTACGAGGCAAAGCCAACTCTTCTGCCGGTGCTGCAGGCCCAACCGTTATACAAGAAAAATCCGCCGCCCCGGTATCCCTCCCAGGCCCGGCGGCGAAGGCATCAGGGCACGGTGCATATTGAAGTGCTGGTTAACACCGCAGGACGGGTCAGCGATTTGAAGGTACAGACGTCAAGTGGTTATGGATCATTGGACAAAGCGGCCCTGGCAGCAGTAAGGAAATGGCATTTTGAGCCTGGCACGCGCGGTTCGCAAAAGATTGAAATGTGGGTCAGGGTGCCGGTGCGGTTTGAATTAAGATGAAAATTTTTTTGCAGGCTTTTTTACTTTTGCTTGTCATGCAAACCACCATGGCAATGGCGTATGAGTTGATTGACCAGGTTGGTCGCCGGGTTAATGTGCCGGACAATCCGCAACGGATAGTCTCCCTTGCCCCGAACATCACTGAGATCGTCTTTCTGCTCGGCCGGGAGGAACGACTGGTGGGCACAACCCAGTACAGCAATTATCCCGCAGCAGCTGAGAAACTGCCGCGGGTGGGCTCTTATGTGCGGCTGGACCTGGAAAAGATAATCGCGCTCAAGCCCGACCTCTGCCTGGGCATCAAGGACGGCAACCCGCAGCATACGGTAAAAAAGATCGAGGAACTGGGCATCCCGGTGTATGTCATCAATCCTCTGACCCTTGACGATATAATTGATGTGGTGCTGCGGTTCGGCAGTCTGCTGGGTGAAGTCCCGAAAAGCAAGGTCCTTGCAAAAGATATGAAGATGAGAATCGATAGGGTGAAGGAGCGGATCACCCAGGTTTCCGCAAGACCTGGCGTGTTTTTTCAGATTGATGCGGCCCCCATGATATCGGCGGGGGAAAACACCTTTATCCACGAGCTTATCACCATAGCAGGCGGAAGAAATTTAGCGGCAGGTTCAGATATGTATCCGCGGTTTAATTGGGAAGAGATCATCCGGCTGCAGCCGGAAATAGCCATTATTGCCTCCATGGCAGGAGGACATTCCATTGATGATCTGAAGGGTGGATGGCAGAAATGGCCGCAGATTCCTGCGGTTCGAAACAACCGTATTCATGTGGTGGACGCCAATCTCATCGATCGGCCCACCCCTCGTTTAATTGAAGGTCTGGAGGAATTCGCCCGCATCATACATCCCGAACTTTTTGGTGAGACCAGTGAGCAATGAATTTGCGCCGATCCTACCGAGGATATTGTTCCTAACTGCATTAATGGCAATCCTGCTTGCAGTAAGTGGTTTTCTGGGAATTTCCGTGGGCTCGGCCGGCAGCAGTTTTGGTGATGTCATTGATGTATTCAGAGGCCGGATCAACATGGACTCGCCGGAAGCCGTGATTATCAGGCAGATCCGCTTTCCGCGTGTTGTTCTGGCCGCTGCGGTCGGCGCTACCCTGGCCCTGGGCGGTCTTGTTTTTCAGGCCCTGCTCAGAAACCCGCTTGCCGAGCCCTACATCCTCGGCATATCAGGCGGCTCTGCCGTGGGAGCCATCATGGGTATGATGGCCGGATTGGCCCTGTTCCCATGGGTGTCCTTTCTGGCTTTTGCAGGCAGTATGGCTACCCTAGCCCTGGTCCTGGCCCTCATTGCCGGACGCGCTTCCCTCAATAAAGATGCTCTGCTTCTGGGCGGTGTCATGATGAACGCCTTCTGTGGAGCTATCATTATGTTTCTCATCTCTTTGAGCCAATCCGGTCAAGTACAGCATATCCTGTTCTGGCTCATGGGCGACCTTTCACTGGTAGATATGGAGAGGCTATTTATCCTTGCCTTGATTCTGCCCTGTTTCATTATTATTTTTGTCCTGGCCCGGCCCATGAACCTGCTGCTTATGGGCAGAGACGCTGCCATGGCCATGGGGATCAATGTCAGGGTGGTTACCTCCACATTGCTTATCACCACTTCCTTCATGGTAAGCGTTGTTGTCTGCCAGTCCGGACTTATCGGTTTTATCGGCCTGGTTATTCCCCATATTTTCAGGCTGATAATAGGTCCGGACCACCGGCTGCTGGTGCCTGTCTGCCTACTGGGCGGTAGCAGTTACCTCATTCTTTGCGATCTTTTGGCTCGGGTTCTTCCTGCGCATGGTGAAATGCCGGTCGGTATCATCACCGCCTTGATCGGCGCGCCGCTCTTTATTTTTCTGTTGTGGAGGGCAAAAAGATGAGCGCCGTATCCCTGCAGGGTTTGTGTTGCCGCTACGGCGAGAAACAGGTTCTTAAAGGGCTTTCTTTAGAGGTTAACAAGGGTGAATTTTTTGTGGTGATCGGCCCCAACGGCAGTGGTAAGACCTCGCTTCTCAAGACTCTTGCCAGACTAATTACACCTGAGTCCGGGCAGATTCGTTTTTTTGGCCGTTCCCTTGATGAATATTCCCGCAAAGAGCTTGCCCGGTTAGTTGCTTATGTGCCGCAGCAGATGGTGCTCGATTTTCCCTTTACCGTGGCTGAAACCGTCTTGATGGGCAGGTCGCCGTATCTTGGTCTGGTTGGCTTGGAACAGCAAAAGGATTATGAGATTGCCGAGCAGGCTATGGAATTTACCGATGTAATTCATTTTGCGGATCGCAGGCTAGACCAGCTCAGCGGCGGCGAGCTCCAACGAGTGATCATCGCGAGGGCCATCTGCCAGGAGCCTGAAATCATTCTGTTGGACGAGCCCACCGCATCCCTTGACCCGGCCCATCAGATCAAAATCATGGACCTCATGGAACGGTTCCGAAAGGAAAAAGGAATAACCGTGATCATGGTTTCCCACGACCTGAATATGGCCGCCATGTATGGCAATCGCCTCGTGCTGATGAAAAACGGCATCGAGGTTAAGACGGGTACTCCGGAAACGGTGTTCACGTATGATCTCCTGGAAAAGACTTACGGATGCCTCATGCTGGTGGATGAAAGCCCCCTCGGTCAAGTGCCGCGAGTTGTTCCGGTGCCCGGCAGGTTTGTTAATTGTCGGAAATAGTGCATTATCATGCGTCCTGTCGTATAATTTAAAATTAAATAGTACAAGAAAATTAATAAGTAACCACTTTTTGCTGTAAGGCTCTAAGATGATTTATAAATTCTCAAACCCAGACTCTCCATGATCGCCGTACTCTTTACTGTCTTTCTGATTGTCGCCTCTCCGGCAATAGCACAAATACAAGACCCGGAAGCCGAACCTGCCCCTGAGCAGAAAGAAGTTCCTTTGTCGGAAACAATTGACAACTACCATTCTTATCTTTCCAGCAGAATCGACGAGCCTGTTATCTGGTTTGACAGCTTTTTCGGGGAGCGGCGCATAGAAGACACAACATTGCCGGCCAATTTTATACGGTTCAGGTTTGTCACAAAATACACCGAAGGCGAGAATTTAACCTTTCCGATACGGCTCCATGCCAACCTCCGGTTGCCCAATATTAACGAGCGGTTCAGGCTCATAGTAACGGGGCAAAGCGAGGACGAACTGCAGGAATTTGAAACGGATGATACCATTGATACGGCAACAAGGACCGATGAGGTAGACGACGAAACCACCAATGTCGGACTGCGCTATACCATTTATAAGACCCTGCGCACATATTTGAGTCTCGGAGGGGGTATGCGGGTAAGCTGGCCGTTGGATTATTATATTCGGGCGCGCTACCAGCGGCTCCTGCATGTCGCCGAAAAAGATCTGGTCCGCTTTAGCGAGACGTTCTTTTGGAATTCCGTCCGTGGATCCGGAGCCACGACACGATTTGATTACGAACGGAAAATTACCGGTTCAACTTCAGGCCGCGTCAGTGTTTTCGGGACATATGAAGGGGAAAATTGGGGGATTGAATGGGGTGCTGAAACAAACCTTTTTATGCAGTTAAACGAAAAAAGCGCCGTGTCTCTCGATTTTGGCGCTTTCGGCATCACCCAACCCAGCACGATTGTGGAAACATACCTGCTGGGCACGCGTTACCGTAGAAACATGTTCCGGCCATGGTTCTTTTTTGAAATCGCTCCCGAGGTGAGATGGCAGCTCAATGAGGGCGGTGCTCGTCATGCCGTTAGCGCCATCTCCGTTGTGTTGGAGTTTCAGTTCAGAGGCAAATAACACGATTTGTATGGCTGCTTGCTTTCTCATGAGCCTTTTGATCTGAGAAAATAAACGATTGTTAATGCAGTTGTTTTTCTTTTCTGTGAAATTGCAGACCTGCAATATAGCTCACAGCTTCCTGGCCGGTTTTATCGGTGTCATTGAGGATGCCGATAAAAATCAAACGTCGGGGCTCTTCGCCATAAAGCATTGTATAATCCTCATATAGATTCCTTTTATATGTCAACCAGCGGCCGAGATTTCTGTTGCCGCCTTCGATTACCATCAGTTTCTGCATAGGCTTTCCCGGATCTTTTATGATGTCGCCCGGCTGCAAATGGCTGTGGGAAGCGTCCGGTTCAAAAACAAAGAATATCCGTATCGGGTGATCGTCACCCTCGACGGTTCGTTCATCAATGTTCTGCAGGATGTTTTCTACTTTCCACTGCCACGTGACGATAGGAAATTCCCTGATGTCGATATCGACTATTTTTTCAAGAAAGGTGAGGGTTGCTTTGGAATGGAGTTTAACGGCATGCACTCCTTCTTCGATGACCCATTCGGCCTTGGCGCCCCTAAGGAAGCCCAGTTTTTTCCTGATCGTCCAGCCTTTGGGAATTTTCCCGGGTAGGTAGTCTTCGGCGGAAAGGCCGAGACCAATTGTATCCTGGTTTTGGGCCCCCGCTAAAAAGGGGAAGGCAAAGAGCAGCATGAGAATGCCGATGAGGATAAAGAAGAAGGGGTGTTTCCGTATGAAAATTCTTGCGGGCATCATTTTGTTTACCTCCATGATTTGCCGGGTAAACGGTATTCTCCTTTCCATCGTCGGTGTAAGATGGCAGGAGTCATTGTCAGGTTGTGCGTTTTTTTATGCGATGTTTGATCTGATAGAAAATAGCTGCCCCAGATAAAGCCATCCCCAAGGTTCCGACCCCGATAATTATTCGATACACATTGCCGGCAGTCCCTCCACCATGGTGGATATTCTTGAAAGTTCCAAGCCAACGAGATCCCTCGTCATCGTGTTCATCATGCTCATGGGCGATCGGTTCATCATGCTCATGGGGGCTGCCCAGTCCCGAGAAGCTTAATAGCAGGCCGCTGCCCGCCTGCAAAATTATGAATAGAGCCAGAATAATGCCCATCCGCCGGTGCCATTTTCTCAGTGCCAATTCTTTCATTCCAGTCCCTGTCGGTTTTTTGGTAATCCTAGACTCTCACCGCTTGTTTAAAAAACGAATCAAATTCTTCTTTAAGGATAAATTATGATATGAATGATTAAGTTTATTAGCAAAAATGTTTTTTTGTACTTTTTCTATTTCATGTAAAAAAGGGAGATAATGAAA
Source organism: uncultured Desulfobulbaceae bacterium (assembly GCA_945787445.1). Classification (GTDB taxonomy): domain Bacteria; phylum Desulfobacterota; class Desulfobulbia; order Desulfobulbales; family CALZHT01; genus CALZHT01. The sequence goes on along the minus strand of CALZHT010000132.1, from coordinate 2,929 downwards.
TCTGTTCTCCAAACAAACCACTTTCCTGAGAACATGCACCTGCTTGTCTTTGTCGGGCTTTTATTTTTGGTCAGTCAGGCGGGCGGCAGACTGGCAAAGGCTGCCAATGTACCGAGCATGATAGGCTTCCTCGTCTCCGGAATTATATTCGGACCGTCAGTCCTTGGAATTTTCCCGGAAAACATTATTGCGGAAGATCTTAATATAATTACTGAAATTGCCCTGGCCCTAATTGCATTTTCCATCGGCGGGTCTCTCAGGATCGCAGAGTTGAAGAGTCTAAAGTGGGCGATCCTTATAATCACCTTTCTTCAGGCATTTGCAGCCTCAGCCTTGGTTTTCATCCTGATGTCTTTCCTCCTGCCGGTAGTCATCACAACGAATGAGGTTACCGGTGGATATGTGCATGGCTATTTACCCATTGCCCTTGTAATCGGCGCGATTTCCGCGGCAACAGCGCCGGCTGCCATCATGAGCATTGTGCGGGAATATCGGGCCAGGGGGCCGTTTACCAGTGTTTTGCTGGGGGTGATAGCGCTTGATGATGCTCTTACCGTGATGTTTTTCGGATTTGCCATATCCATGGGCAAAAGTCTTGTAGGCGGTGAAGCAATAAGTCTGTATAACGCCTTTATTTATCCTTTACGTACAATTTTCTTTGAAATGGCTTTGGGCGCGATTATCGGTTTTGCAGCGGGCAAGGCAATGGCGTTTTTCCATTCTCGTGATATTCTGTTGGGTTTTATAGTGGGAACGATCTTCCTGACCAGCGGCTTGGCAATAAGCTTTGGTTTATCTCCCATATTATCAACAATGATGTTGGGTTTTGTGCTTTTAAATCTTGTCGAGCAAGAAAAGGTAGCTGAAATATTCAGCGTACTGGAAAATATTGAGAGCCCAATTTTCGGAATCTTTTTTGCACTGGCAGGGGCCCATTTGCAATTAGACGCGGTGGTAAAAGCAAGCTGGCTCATTTTGATCCTGACCTCGGGTCGTTTTGCCGGAAAACTATTAGGCACTGCGCTCGGAGCTAGAATCACCTCTGCTCCTCAACATGTCAAACGTTATCTCGGTATCGCTCTTTTGCCGGCTGCCGGGGTAACCATAGGATTGATGCTTGAAGCCAATGCCATGTATTATTCCGTGCATCCTAAACTTTGCGAAACCATGGTAAGCGCTGTTGTCGGTGCAACCCTGATCAATGAGCTTTTAACGCCATTCCTGGTGCGATATTCACTTTTTCACGCAGGTGAAGCGCAAAGAGAATAAATATTGCCAGTATGCGGATAAGTAATATTTGCCGGACTAAATTGTCACTTCCCTTGCATGATTTTACCGCCCGGCCGCATTTCCTGCGGAGTATGCATGCCGGTTGGCGGTTCCCCTATACCCGGCGGCATGCCCCTTGGCATCCCTTCCGGCATGCCGGGCGGTTGGGTCATCATGGCCGGTTCTTCGGTAATCATAGACTTGGCGCCGGTGCCGTACCCCAGTAAGACCATTGAAGTGTTTTCCGTGTCGGAACTCACCACGCCCAAGGGAAGGACGGACTTTGAGAATCTGTATTCTGCGTAAATCTTACCTCCGGAGTCTACCACTTTATTTTTAGTCACTTCAAAGGTGCCGGCCGGCACCTTGACCGTTCCTTCACCCACTTTTTCATTGCGTAGAACCATCGTCGGACTCATGGGAACGCCGCTGCGTTTTTCAAACATATGGCCTGCCATACGGCGCCCCATGAGGACAAAATCGCGCGGCATCTCCTGGGCCGGTTGATTCCCTGTTTTCATGATCAGCCGCTGAATATTATCCGGATCATTGGGATCGCCCTTTACCAGCATTTTTACGATGGTCCGTTTACCATCTTCTTTATTAACCACTTCATACCAGTAGGAATCACCCTCCTGTCCCACGATGGACATTCTCATCGTCGTCCTTACGCCGGTTGCCTTTTCAAAAATTGCATACTCGGACCAAACACCCGGAGAAGGTGTAAAGGTGCCGAACAGCCTCGGCACTTTAGGACCCGGATCCTCTGCATAGGACAACGATGCAATACAAAAAAGGAAACTTAAGACAATCACACCTATTTTTTTACCCATCGCACACCTCCTTTATAGTAGTATTTTTTTTTGGGGTTATTGCCGATAACTCATTGATAATTGAAGAAAATATAGCCGAATTGGTTGTCTATTAACGCGCCGAGTTTTCCTGTAATATCCTATAGTAAAAGAAATTTTTTATATTTTTCCGTGTTTTTCCTCGGCCCTACTTTTGATTTCAGCCATCACTTTCTTGTGACACTCAGGACAGATGCCGTGGGTAAGATCCGTGTCCGTCAGCTGTGAAATATACTTCTCCACCGTAATCCATTCTCCCTGACCGTGATCCTTCCCGCTGTCGTCGCGGATTTTTTTGCAGTACGAACAGATGGGTAAAAGCCTCTCCAGCTTTTTCAGCCGTTCCTTCTGCTGCATCAATGAAGTGAGGAAGAAAACCATCACGCATGCCACCGCCGATCCGAGCAGTCCGAAGAAAAAAGCCATGGGAAGATGATGGGGATTGAAGGCGTCAAAGACCCTGTTAAATTCCACGGTTATAGTCGGATGCACCATGCCCTGAAACAGCATGGAGAAAGGGTGAATAAGTATAAAGCCCAACAGGAAACCAACTGCTGCTCCAAAAAGGAAAAATGTTACGAGTTTTCTCTGCACGGATGGTCCTTATTTGTGGAAATGTGTTTGATTATGGCAGCAACAAAAAACGTGTTCTTTTTGCCTGCCAAATATTTTCACCCCGACTTTGCTCAAAACCAATTATTAAACCTATAGTCTTCCTTGTCTGTGATTCTCGTCAATTGAAAAATACATCAACCTGGAAAAACATCGGCCTATTTACAATAGCTTCGGTTGATTAATTATTCGTTAAT
>CALZHT010000131.1 GCA_945787445.1 uncultured Desulfobulbaceae bacterium | reverse complement strand
TTTGGATCAGGTCTTGTGGTCCGGCGAGAAGTTGTTGACGATATCGGTCTTCTTGAACCAAAGCTGACGGGACCCTATACTGCTATGGAATATTGCTGGCGGGCCCACAAGAAAGGCTGGCACATTCATTATGTGCCGACAGCCGAAACCATCCAGCTCAGGACAGCAGAGTTGGCACCATCGCTTTCATGTTCCTGCCGCTATCTGCTGAAAAAACTAGCATCGTAGATGCTTTTAAACCGTAGCAGATCGCTCTATCAATTTTATAGAGAATGGACATCCCTGTCCATACTGCCGTCGTTGTTGCTTTCTCTTTTTTGTTCCACCGCGAGCCATTTTTTCAGGGAGGCAAAAAGCTCCGTCCGGTTAATCGGCTTGACAATGTAATCATTCATACCAACGGCCAAACATTTCTCGCGATACCCCTTCAAGGCATGGGCGGTCATGGCAATAACCGGCAGATTTGCAAGTTCAGGCCTGGACCTGATCTGCCTGGTCGCTTCAAAGCCATCCATGCCAGGCATTTGAATATCCATTAGCACACAATCATAGTATTTGGCCGCGAGAGCGTTGAGTGCTTCTATGCCATTGTTGGCTATATCAACCTGTATGTTTGCCTTTTCCAGTATCTTCCGGGCAATTACCTGATTAACCCTGTTGTCCTCTACCAGCAGGAGTTTGGTGCCATCCAGGTGGGTAACAGGAATGAAATCTTCTTTCCTTTCTTCATTCTGTTGCGCTGTAATGGGAGGAAGGTTGCACATTTTTGCAATGGTATTCAAAAGGCCTGCCTGTTTGATCGGTTTTTTCAAAATGCCCCTAATCCCGGCCTTTTCAAGTTGAGCAATGTCACTCCTCCGTGAATACACCGTGGTCACAATAATGGATATGCCCTGCAGCCTGGGATCTCCATTTATCTTTTCAGAAAGAGATACCGCGTCGATACTGCCCATCCGCCAGTCGATCAATGTTAGCTGAAAGGGGGACCCTGCTTCCACAGCATCAACAAGGCTCAAAATAGCTTCTTCCCCCGTGACTGCGCCCTCTGCTCTGAAACCTAAAGCTGTAAGCCTTTCGATCAATATTTGGCGAGCTGATTCCTGGGCGGCGACAACCAGTATCTTTAGGCCCTTCAGGTCTGAAGGCATCTGCAATGAAGCCGGACCAGCTGATTGGTTTACGCCAAATTCCACTGTAAAATAAAATATGCTGCCGTGCCCCGGCTTGCTGTCAAGCCATATTTCTCCTCCCATCATTTCAACAAGCCGCTTACTGATTGCCAAGCCAAGTCCTGTCCCGCCGTATTGCCTGGATGTGGTGTTGTCTGCCTGGGTAAATGAAGAAAAAAGCTCATCTCCCTTTTTCGGATCTATACCAATGCCGGAATCGCTCACTGAAAATTTGATTTTTACTTTCCCTGAAGCACTTTCAAGTAAAAATACCCTGACAACGATATCCCCATTTTCGGTGAACTTGATGGCGTTGTTGACAAGATTAATGAGAATTTGACTCAACCTCGTGGGGTCCCCTGCGACGAGCAAAGGTAATTTGTCATCATATACTATGTGCAGTTCAAGACCTTTTTTTCTAAGTCTCTCACCAAACATGTCAGCCATATTGTCTATGATTTCAATAAGCTGAAAGTGTACATCTTCAAGATCAAGCTTATCCGCTTCAATCTTGGAAAAATCGAGTACGTCGTTGATAATGCGCAGTAGGGATTTTGCTGATAGATTTATGGTATTGAGATACTCTTGGTGTTCTTTTGACAGTCCCTTCATATCCATGGCGAGTTCAACAGAGCCAATAATGCCGTTTAGCGGTGTTCTAATCTCATGACTCATGGTTGCCAGAAATTTGCCCTTGACCTGGGCCGCATCTTCAGCCTTTTCTTTGGCCTGGGCCAAGTGCATCATATATTCTTTAAGCGTTTTTTGCATAAAACCAAAGGAATGAACCAGTCGATCAATCTCGTTACCAGATTTGGCTCCAGCGAACTGTCCTGAAAATTCCGTGATCATATTGTGGGTATTGGATTCAAGTCGGCGTAAAGGTCTGGCGACGAAATAAACGAGCCACAAGGCAGCCATGAGCACAACAGAGAGAATGCCGACCATCATCCACAATAATCGCTGCCTCTCCTTGGCCAACAGTGCTTGCCACTTGCTGGTATCCTGTTGGATAATCAGGCATAATGTTTCATCAGCAATGAAAACAGGCATATATACCGTGGAAACCGAATGGCTTGTATCATCCGTCATGATTGAGCGCTCTTCAACAATGCTCCGGACCGCTTGTTCCCATCCTGATAGCTGCTGCCACAGAAGCGGTGCGGAACTAGCCAGCAGATCGCCGCCAGGATGCGCAAAAGATATATGGATATTGGTTGCTGCGGCAATCTTCTCGGCAAAAGAATCATCAAGGTTTATCCCCACAACCAGAATCCCCTGCAGATCCATACCAAGGGGCCAATACACCGGAACCATAGCCCGGATTGCCCATCCTTCCGGCCCTTCTGCAGCTTCAAGAACTTCTTGGCCTTTTAGGGCTTTTTCAAGCCCGGGCACAGCATAGATGCCCTTGTTTTCAGTGAATTGCGACGCTACAACCTTGCCGTCCATATCGGTAAGCAGGAAAATATCGATATTCAGGGTAGGGTACAGACGGTTAATCAGTTCTTGCAAGGGATTTGCATAGCCGGAGGCGACATAGTATGCCATGCCTTCGGCAAGTTCTTTGTTTTCCTGGAGGGTTTTTGTGAGTGCCTTCAGGCCGTGCACATGGTTTTCCACCATGGCTTTGGTGATGAAACTGATTGTGTCAATCTTGTCCGTTTCCCTTTCGTATTGGAGAGACTCCAGAGAAGCGACGTTGACCCGGTAGGCGATTATTGCCACACCCATTGAAATCAAGAGAGACACGGCAATGATGGGGCTGGCAATTGATCGAAACTCGATTTTCATAAAAAAATACAAGGTGCTGGATTTTCTCTTTTTAAATCCTCTGATCCCCGCCACGCAGAAGAGCAAAGGTGTTCATATCCTTTTTAAATTTTTTGAAGGCAGCGTGAACTTTCTTTGCCATTGGGTCCTTGGCTGCTTCTTCCTCAAGGACCTCGGCAGACAACCGCTCCAAGGTCCGCAAGACCGTCTTGGGGAACAGACGCAACTGCACTTTTCTTTCCTTGGCAATCTTCAGCATTGCCACGGCATTGTTGTATTCAAAATCTGCCAGCACTTTGTTGTTCAGGTCTGAGGCGGCGACCTCCAAAATCTTCTTGAGGTCGCTGGGAAGTTTATCAAAGGCGGATCGGTTAAAGGTTATTTCAAAGTTTGTCGCCGGTTCATGCCAGCCAGGCGCATAGTAATATTTGGCAATCTTATGAAAGCCCATCTGCACGTCATGGTATGGACCGATCCATTCGGTGGCATTGATCTTCCCGGTTTCAAGGGCCTTATAGATGTCCCCTGCAGGGAGCAGGACAACTTCAGCCCCGAGCTTTGCCACCACCTTGCCGCCAAGGCCGGGAATGCGCATCTTAAGCTCCTGGTAATCTTTCTCTGACCTGATCTCCCGATTAAACCAGCCTCCCATTTGAATGCCTGTATTGCCGCCCGGCAAAGGAATTACGTTGTAGGGTGCATATATCTCGTTCCAAAGTTCCATTCCCCCGCCTGAATAAAGCCAGGTATTAATGTCTTTGACCTTCAGTCCGAAAGGAACCGTTGTAAACCATTGGGCTGCAGGTATTCTTTTTGCCCAGTAGTATGAGGCTGAGTGGCCGCATTCCACTTCCCCTTTAGAAACTGCATCAAAAACATCCAGGGCCTTTACAAGCTCGCCGCCGGCAAATACTTCAATGATCAAGCGGCCCTTACTCATAATTTCCACCTGTTTTGCAAATCGCTCCGCTCCGCTTTGCAGAATGGATAACCATTTAGGCCAGGAGGTGGCCATCCGCCAAACGATTTTTTCCGAATGTGCCGAGAGAGGCCGCGGCTGGACAGCGCTGAAAGCGGTTGTCGCTGCAGTAATGCCCAGGCCTTTCAGGAACGATCTTCTATCCATTGTGTTTACCTCTCATGCATTAACGCTTTTGGTGTCTGTGAACGTTTGATGAAAATCAATTGGTTTCGCCGGGAAATCTCTCTAATATAACGGGTTTGGTTGCCTTCCGTCGCACCTCCTTCCATTCTTCATGGGTGCGTGCTGCCAGTTCGCCGTTCATGGAGTGGATGATCTCAAAGTAATCCAGTTGAAAACGATCCTGCAGAACCTGGGCGGCCGGCTTACACTTGACCATATATACGGTCTGGATGGATTGGTGGTCGAACTCCCGCCATGTTTGCCTATTTTTGAGAAGTGTATAGGAGTGGCCCTCTAGGGCCTTCACCACTTCTTCGGTTTCAAAGGACTGCGCCCGCTCAACCGCTCTTTTGTATTCCCATAGAATGGCATAGGCGGAAGCGCCGGAGGTGGAGGGGTAGCTGTTGTAGCGTTCAATGAACGCATCAACAAACTCCTTTCCTTTGTCATAGCCATATTTTTCCGGAACCCTCCAGGTCCATGGAAGTGCACCGATAACACCTTCCATTGCCTTGGGTCCTGCGCCCTTGGCCATGCCAAGAGTTACATTAGGAACCACGATTTGGGAGATATCTTTTATCCCCATGACGGTTGCCTGCCGAAGGCAGTTCACCATGTCCTTGCCAAAGAGGACCAGGACAAGTACATCAGGCTTTTCTGCCTTGACGGTTTTCAGCTCATTGATGAAATTTTTTGTTCCCAGCCGGGTAAGCACCCCTGGATTAAAAGTCTTGTCCATAGTCTCGGTGAAATTGCGCACGCTCTCTTCCGTGGTCCAGCCCCAGGTATAATCAGCAGTAATGTAATAATAACGTTTGTCGCTGAAATGGGTGCGCAGATACTCAGCCATTACCTTGGCTGCCATCCAGGAGTTGTAGCATTCGCGAAAACAGACCCGGTGCCCTTCCTCTCCAGTGGTTGCCGTGGAATAGGTAAGAGTACCGAAGAAGGGAACAAGGAATTGCTGGCAGATTGCGGATGCTGCGATAGCCACGGCGCTGGATGATCCGCCGAACACCATCTTCACTCCTTGTTGCTCGATGAGCTCACGGACATTGTCTTTTGTCTTGCGGACATCAGAGGCTGAGTCACGGATAACCAGTTCTATCTTATGCCCCAATATACCGCCTTGCCTGTTAATTTCGTATACAGCCATGTGGGCTGTCCGGAGCTGGTCAAGACCTTCCACCGAATATGGTCCTGACTTGGGATAGTTTAAGCCAATTTTTACTATTGCCTCTGCCCGGCAGATGGAAGGAAAGAGAATAATGAATAAAACAACCATGAACAAACAAAGCTGCTTTGATGAAGGGATAAAGAAAGAAAAGCCACTTTGGTCTTGCATATAACCGGTTGGCACCATGAGAATTCCACGCCTTTGACCAAAAAATTACGCCAGCGCTATTCGTCTTATATTTGCATGCAGATGCGGCATACAAAGGTTATTCTATCATTTTTTTTGTAAAGAAAACAATTAATAAGAATTATTATGTTACATCAGGAAAATTCCTCCTTCCATCATGATTTCACCGCGCCAATACTATATATTGCCCCGGCTGAACACTGTGCTTGCTTTGCAAAAATCCTTTATCCCCTGATCTTGTGAGGAACCCATACCGCTGGAAACGAACCACGGAAACAATCGATCTCATTCTTCATATGCCCTCCTTTGTCTTAAGTCCTTCAGCCGTCCTTCATTAGTTGGTTGACAACCTTGCAATTTATCGCTATTTTTGTCGTTCTCACGAGGATACATGTCGTAATTTTGCATGCGCCTATTATTTTTTAAAGGCTTCATACTGCAATTTACAGGGAAGAGGGAAGTAATCGTTTTCTTTCCAAAAAAACACCACCGGTATTGGTAATAATTTTTTGAAAGCAAAGGAGTATTCAAATGGCAAAAGTTTTAGCAATTGCTGAAAGCATTAATATCATGGGCAAGAGAAGCGGCACGGCCATGAATGAAAGAAATCCGGGGCCGGTTCAGGAAATGGCCAAGGAAGAAAGCGCTGCCGGCGCATCCTATCTTGATCTCAACATCGGACCGGCAAGAAAGGACGGCACCGAACTTATG
>CALZHT010000130.1 GCA_945787445.1 uncultured Desulfobulbaceae bacterium | reverse complement strand
AAATTGACCGCAAAGGGCCTTTCACAGGGATTTTCAATTAATTTGCGCTCGGCAACAGGCATAAATGGACGAATCAGACGATCTTTGTACAATTCATCCATTGGAGAAATCGTTACAGCCCTGGAACGTTTGCAGCCTGTAAAGGCGAGGAATCCTTCAGCCGGTGCAAGGGCAGAATATTCTGCAATTGACATTCTTTTCCAATTGGTGGAGAAACGGACAGGATTTCCAGTAAACAGTCTTTCAGGAGAGCTGCAACTGCTCGATGATTTGAATCTTGATTCCATCAAAGCCGCTGATTTACTTGCTGAAGCAGCGGCAAAATTACAGGCCAGAGGAGAATTTGATTTCTCCCAGTATGCCAATGCCTCACTTTTTGAAATTGCTACAGTTTTAGATTCTGCCGTTGATAACCGAAGCAACGACGCAGGCGCTTCCGCGGCTGTTTCCGTTGAAAAAACAATGCCAGAAACATGGGTGCGAAACCTTGCCATACACTATGTGGAGGAGCCTTTGCCAGAGTACTCTTTTGAGCAGCGGCGATGGCACAATGCAAAAGTTATCATTGTCAGTGATGCGGCAGAACGATCGTATGCCGAATCCTTGCGCGCTGTTTTAAGCGCACAAGGTGCGCATGTTAACACCCTGGAATACAGTGATCTGCAGGGCAACACTCCTCTGAAGACCGGCAACTTTACTGACTATATTGCCGTCCTACCCGCCCGGGCGAGTCAAAATGAAGAGACGGATGAGAAACTGGCAAAAATAATTGCGCGACTCCGTTCTATTGCCGTTCTCCCTCAGGTAGATGGTAGCCATGGCCTTGATCAGCGCGTCACCTATATTCAGTTCGGTGGCGGATATTTTGGCGAAGGACCGGAAACAGCATCAATAGAACAAAGCTCAACCAAAGCCTTTGCTGCAAGTCTGCATTTTGAACATCCCCAGCTTAAGATACAGGTGCTTGACTTTTCAAATACAATTACCCCTGATTTAGTAGCCCAAAAGGTTAAGGCTGAATCATCCATACAGGATTCATTCGTTGCGGCAGGGTATGATAATTCACTAGTGCGTAGAATACCAAGGCCGGTTGTGCAGGAACCGCTAGATTCCATATCCAGAGACACCTCCTGGTCCTCAGATGATGTCATTCTGGTAACCGGCGGCGCCAAAGGGATCACTGCCGAGTGCGCCCTGGCCCTGGCAAAAGAAACCGGTGTAAAAATGGCGCTGGTTGGCAGTTCAATACCACCTGCAAGCAGCGAAAAAAATGAGATTACAAAGACCATTAACCGTTTCAAGGATTCAGGTCTTGTAGCACATTACTACCAATGCGATGTAACTGATAAAAATGCCGTAAGTAATCTTGTTAATCAAATTGCAGATGATTTAGGAGGGATTTCCGGCGTCATTCATGGCAGTGCCTTGAATAAACCAAGAAATATTGACCAGGTAACCACAGCTGAGGCCCTAGCCGAGATCGCACCGAAAGTGAAAGGCGCCATCAATCTCTGTGAGGTTTTAGCTCATAATCCATTGAAAATTTTTGTCGGCTTCTCTTCCATAATCGGTGTCTCCGGCATGATTCGAAATGGCTGGTATGGTTTTTCCAATGAGGCAATGAACTTGCTTTTCCGTCAATTCGGTCAACAGCATCCGCAGACGGCGATAATCAACATCGCTTACAGCATATGGGATGAAGTGGGCATGGGCGTCAGGCTCGGCAGTACGAAATATCTAGCCCAAAAAGGGATATATGCGATTCCGCTCAATGAGGGTGTTGAGCGATTTCTTCACCTTGTCAGCCACGATCCTGAACAAAAACAGGTGGTGGTCACCGCACGGATAACAGGCCTTGATTCCATGCAGCCGGAAGAATTTCCAAGGCCTTCTGCATCACGATTTCTTGAAAGCATCAGCTATTATTATCCAGGCATTGAACTCATTTGCCGTAGCCACCTGACAATTGAAAAAGATTATTATGTCAAAGACCATCTTTGGCGTGGAACCTATCTCTTCCCAACCGTGTTCGGCCTTGAAGCCATGGCCGAGGCCGTAGCCTATGTAACAGGCCAGCATGATCTTTCTAGCTGCCGGATCGAAGACATAGAGCTGAGCCGGCCAATCCCGGTCAATCCTGAAATTGGTATTGATATTGAAGTACATGCAAGAGTGTTGGAACGACAACACAATGAGCCAGGCCGGAAAATTCAGGTTGGCATTGCCACTTCCCAGACAAATTTTACTGTGGATCATTTCTCAGCAGTATTTGTACTGCATGATAGGAAAAAAGACGAAAAAGTAGCAATGCAGCTGCCGGATATCGACCTTGAACTGGATCCGCATGCCGATCTGTATAATGGCAGTCTGCTTTTTCAGGGACCGCTCTACCAGAGGATAGATAAGGTCTTTTCGCTTGATTCAAAAAAATGTGTTTTCCAGACGCAGCCCAAGCCGATTGGCAACCAGGCTGCAGATAATTCCGCCGATCAATGGCTCCTTGGCGATCCTTACTTGCGCGATTCTTTATTGCATTCAAGCCAGTTACCAATTTTTCCAGATATCTGTTTGCCCTTCTCAATAAAAAGTATCGAATGCAACTCGTATGATGAAAAGACAACTCGTCCGCTGATTGGTGAAGTGAGAGTTACTGAACGAACAGAGGATGAAGTAAACACAATAGTGTATTTGCGAGATGCTGAGGGGAGAATTATTGAAAAATTGAATGGCTATGTTCTTAAGATTATGGAGGTACACAAAGACTACCCGACTCCGGAGGAGCTAGCCGATCCTACTGGCAGAGATGAAAAAATTATAGACGATCTACTCAAAAACCACTGTGAAAAACTTGCCTGTAGCATCCCCGATATTTCACTGGAGTATATAAGGGGCCTGCAGCAATTGTCGAAAGAGGAGCGCCATGGGCGAGAAATTCCTGCTCTGAACAGGGTAATCGATAAAGTTCTCAGATCCCCGGAAAAACCGGATGGAGATTATCCAATCCACTGGCTTAAAAATGGCAAGCCGGTCATTGCAGGTGAAAAGTTTAACGAATACTCCATATCTCTTTCCCATGACAAAGGAGTCGTTCTCTGTATTGTCGGCAGGGGATTGCAGGGCGCTGATCTTGAAACGATCAGCCAACGCAGCAGGCAACAATGGCTGGCAATTCTCGGCAGCAACCACCAGCCTGTTCTGGATAAACTTTTAGCCCATGGAGAAGATTTGGATCAGGCAGGTACCAGAATTTGGAGCGCTCGGGAAGCAGTTGTAAAGGCAACCGGTTCACAAAATTGCCGAATGCAGGTTCAAAGACGTGACGGCGACGCAGTGCTTTTTACAGATGAAAAGGCAAAAGAGAGTGACATTGAAGTGATAACCTTCTCGGTAAAACTCACCCGCGGGACAGAAAGAATTGTCGCCTTGACGGTAAAGCCATCAAAATCAGCTTTCTTGGCAGAGCCAGGCAAATTCAGTAAATACCACGCCGAACAATTTCAATTCAATCCTGATTCACACAAGATCAGTATTGAGGATGGGGCACAGGGACGGCCTGTTTTTATCTTTCAATTTCCGGTGACTTTCAAAGAGGCTGCGAACCTCAGCCGAACGCTTTATTTCTCCCAATATTTCATCTGGACCGGAAAAGTTCGTGAATATATTGCCCAGTCAATTTATGACAAATTGGTCGAATATTTCTCATCCGGTAAATGGGGGATGGTCACCAATCACTGTGCAACAAGGATCTACGGCACGGCACAATCAGGCGATATAATAGAATGTCGGCTTTGGCTTAACAAAGTTTTTGGCACTGAGAATTCCACCTTGGAATTCAACTTAGAATGGCGGAAGAACAGGCAGAATAAATCCTCTGAACTCATTGCGGAAAGTTCCATGAGTACCACCTGGGTGGCTGTCAAGGGTCATGGCATCGTTGAGGTGCAACCTCTGCCTGAATTTATGAAAGAATTTGCTGATAAACTTCTGCCCAGGAGTGATTCTTCAATCCCCTCTACCATAAGTGAAAAAGGCCAGAGAGCAGAAACCGACCTGGGTGAAATTACCTACGCGCAGCCCCCGGGTCCACTGAGAGCAGAGGCCCTGCTGCACGAGCAAATTTTTGAAACCGCGCTTGAGGATTCCAATCTTGTCGGTAATATTTATTTCTCAAATTACTATGTCTGGGAGGGACGTGTCCGTGACAGCTTTATCCATGGCATTGTCCCTGAATATTTTACCTCCGCAGGAAGCAAAGGCGAATTCAGGTGTATCTCTTGTAGAATCAATCACATGAATGAGGCGATGCCATTTGACCGCATCGCTGTCAAAATGTACAGGACCCGTATTCATGAGAAAGGTATACGGCTCTATTTTGATTTCTTCCGGATTTCATCGGACGGCAGCAGGCATAAGCTTGGTCATGGTGAGCACGAAGCCATTTGGTATGCGCCATCTGCTGACGGTCAATGGGCTCCATCGCATATACCTCTGAAGCTGCGCCAGGCGCTCATTCCAGATGTCAGGCAAATCAAAGCGTCGCAAATTGCTCCCTACCGCGCGAATAAGAATGGAAATTACGATGTTATTGTAATAGGCGCCGGTACCGGCGGGTTAACAGCAGCCTGTACATTAGCCAGCAAAGGTTTTAAGCCTCTGGTCATTGAACAGCACAATAAACCGGGAGGATTTTGTACATCCTGGAAACGGCGGGTGGACTTTAAAGGCACGCAAGTCCGATATACTTTTGGCGCCGGCGTGCATGATATCTCAGGCACAGGCACAAATGGCAATATTTCGAAGCTGCTGAGTGAATTAGGTGGGGCTGACAAGATCTCCTGGAAGCGTGTTGACCACCAATATATTGTTGACGATCTCAATATTAAAGTGCCAAAGGATATTGAGCAGTATAAAGCAATTCTTACTACCCATTTTCCCACTGAGCATGAAGGGATTACCGCTTTCTGGGACGAGATCAGGATTTGCTTTGAGGAACTCAGCTACAATGGCAAAAGGCGGAAACATTTGCCGCGGTGGATCAACAGACCTTTTACAGAAATGGTTGATTCTTACGTGCGTGACGACCGGTTGAAAAAGATGTTTTCTCTTCTTGCTGCCTATATTACTGACTCGCCGCAAACTGTTGACGCAACCACGATGATTCCGATGTTCAGGTACTATATAGATGGCGGCCATTATCCAGTTGGTGGACCGCAGGTTTTTTCTAATCTGTTGGCAAAAAATATCATCAACAACCAGGGACGAATCCTGTTCAACACGGCTGTTGCTCGTATTTTAGTTGAAAAGAGCAAGGCCATTGGTATTGAACTCGCAAATGGAGAAAGAATACATGCAGAAGCAATTATCTCAAATGCCGATCCTAAAAAAACGTATTTCGACTTGATGGCTGAGTCTGACCTGCCTTCCCATGTCTCTGACCGAGTGAAAAAATTGAGAACAGCAAACTCGGCTTTTATGGTTTCCTTGGGTGTTGATTTTATCCCGGACATTGCTCCTATAACCATGATTTCTGAAAACGAGAAAATGATAAGCGTCTCTGTTCCTTCTAAAGTGGATCCAACATGTGCACCCACCGGACATTCGACCATTACTATCTTAGAAATGATTCCCCACAAGGAAGCCATAACATGGGACAGGAATACGGATGATTACAATAAGCGGAAAAAATATTATGGCGACAGGTTAATTGGCTTGGCTGAAACGGCCATCCCTGATTTACGGCAACACATTGTTTTTCGTGAAGATGCTAGTCCTGCAACTTTTGCACGATATGCATGGACGTCAGGGGGCGCAATATACGGTACGGCCATTGATGACTGGAGAGTTGGAGCAAAATCTCCCGTTCAAGGATTGTATTTTACCGGTGCTTCAATAGCTCCCCGGCCAGGTATTGAAGATGCGGTGTTGGCAGGTGTTCAAACAGCAAATGTGATCATTGCTAACATGAACGGAAAACAAGAGGAACCATGAAATGAGTTCATGCGGTAATTTATAAAATGGGTCTGGATGGGTCAGTGGATGGGTCAAAAAAATGGGTAAAAGGGGTAACAGTTTAGTCCCTTCTATAAGGTCTTGCAAAATCAGTTTTTTCTTGTTTTTTTATCCAGGCGCTTTATGAAAATCCACCGATACGGATTTAGATTTACGTGATAAGGCCGGAAAAAGGGAGAGAAATACTCTTTAGGAAGATAAAAAAGAAGCTAGACTGAAATTAAAGGCTTCACATGCAGAAAACAATCGGCTAACTTTAATCAAGTTTGTTAGGAAAATGTTTTATTCAATCTGAGAGGACCAGTCTGCAAAAGGACTTATCCTACAGACTCGTTAGCCACACACCATATTCCATAAGCTAAGGAGTATAGAAAATGATCAAGTTCGTTATGTGTTTGACACGCCACCCCGATATGACTCGTGAAGAATTTAAAGATTATTGGATGAATAAACATGGCCCATTCTTCATGAGCAATGCTGATGCGATGGGTGCCAAAAAATATGTCCAATCACACACAATAGACACACCATTGAATGAAGGTCTCAGAACCTCCAGAGGGATGCTTCCTGAATATGATGGTATTGCTGAAGTCTGGTTCGAGTCA
Source organism: uncultured Desulfobulbaceae bacterium (assembly GCA_945787445.1). Lineage (GTDB taxonomy): Bacteria > Desulfobacterota > Desulfobulbia > Desulfobulbales > CALZHT01 > CALZHT01. The sequence goes on along the minus strand of CALZHT010000130.1, from coordinate 1,927 downwards.
GAAGAAGCGCTTATGGAAGGAATGAGTTCACCTGAGGGTCAGAAATTAGGTGCAGCTTTGTTGGAGGATGAAGGGAACTTTATCGATCATTCGAAATCATCGGCATTTATCGTTGAAGAGCACGAATTTTAAGTGGCTAATAAGGCGCTCAAGCAAGGACGCGCTAACGCGCGCCGCTTAGCTTGGCGTTAGGCACACAGAGGAAATACACTGATGTTTAAGTCAATATTGATCATAATATTATTACTACTACCTATTAATGATTCTTTTGCCACACCTAATGATACAGAAATTATTTATGAAGTCATGTGTGATATTGGCATTAAATACATAATTAGTACGGACAATAAACTACCTAAGAAAAATAGAAGCAAATGGGAGAAGAGTCTTTCAGGCTTTGTAGATTTTAATGAACTTAATAGTGGAATGAGAAAACGGGTTAGAGCTTCTGCCAGCAAAGGAAAGAACGCCATCACCGACAGCAATACCCTCACCATGCTTGAAGAAAAGGCTGTGTTATTTCTAGTTCCTCGGGAATTGTCTGACTATACGCGTTTATATTTAAGGGCAATGGACAATGTCACTAAACTCCCTACATGCAGTAAAAATCTTAAGCCCAAAGGAAACGACAAATTTGTATTATGCGAACAAAAAGTTAATGATTCTGAGATAATAGTTAAAATCGTAATCCCTTCTGAAGAAAACGTAGCACTCGTATTTAAAAAGTCTGACAGGTGGCGTTTATCTAATATTGAAAAAGTCATATCTGAAAAAATGCTACTAACAATAGGTTATTGGAAATAAATTTGCCTAACCAGGGGCTCAAGGAGGGAATGTGGGAATGATTGGGAATGGGGTCGGACCAAGCTAACTGACTGATTTGAAGTCACAAAGACTGGAAAATGAGAGCATTTTTGGTCTTAGAACCCACTTTTCATAAGCCAAAAGGAGTTTTTAAGAATAAAAACACACCATGGCAAGAACAAATAGACATTATATGTCCTGAACGAGACTTGACTTGACAGTGGCCAGATCCTTCCGGACTGTCAACGACAGTTATGTTGCCATTTTCCGGATAGGACCATCATGACAACCATGGGAAAGAACTGATGACACTCGGGCGACGGGCGTTTCTTATCATTCTGGCGGCAGTAGGCATTGCTTTCGGCATCTTCAGGAGCTGGCACAGCATCAAGGTCTTCTTTTCCGGCGCAGAGCGAAAGGCGGAGCCGGTGACCGGCCCCGATCCTTTCCGCGACCGCGGGAAATCCCTGGTCGCCGTGGTGGGCGGCAGGGATGTCAAGAAGATGGTCGGAAAAGGTATTTCCCTGATCGGCGGTTTCGGCCCCCTGGAGATCACGGGGAAAAGCGTCCTGGTCAAGCCGAACGTGGTGGGGGAACGAAGCCATCCGACGACCACCAATCCGGCGCTGGTCAAGGCAGTGGTCGAGCTCCTCTACGAGGCAGGAGCATCCAAGGTGTATGTGGGTGATATGTCGGCCCTCATCCGGGGTGGGACCGCAAAGAATATGGAGCGGACCGGCATTGCCGCCGCAGCCCGGCAGGCGGGAGCGGAAACCGTTTATTTCGAAGACCACGGCTGGATCAAGGTGGAAGTAAACGGCCGTTATCTCAAGGAATTGGAAGTCACCGAATGGTTTTTCAAAGTGGACCGGATTATCAACCTACCCGTCATCAAGACCCATCGTTACGCCGGGTATTCCATCTGTCTCAAGAATTTTGTCGGCGCCACCCATTTCAGTCAAAGACCCTATGTGGTGGACCGCAGGCACTGGGAAGAAGTGGTGGCGGAACTCAATCTCGCCTTCAGGCCGGATCTGAATATCGTTGACGGAACCCGGACCATGGTTGAGGGCGGTCCATGGGAGGGAAAAACGGTGGATACCAACCTGATCCTTGCCAGCGG
>CALZHT010000129.1 GCA_945787445.1 uncultured Desulfobulbaceae bacterium | reverse complement strand
GGACATAACAAGCGAAATATCATCAAAATATCATCTTATAATATAAAATAGAGAGAAAAGCCAGAAGCATTTCCCAAAACAGCCCCCTATTCCGCCAAAAGGCTCAGAGATCAGATCTGCTCTTTTGAATGGGGTCAAGCCGCCGTTTGACCTTTATTTGCTGTAAGCATTTGCTTGATTGCCTTGATTCGTTTTTGAAGCTCGAAAAACCGGGAATTATTTTTCCGATATTCCTAGAAAATTGATTGGCCAAGATACTTCCAAATGATCGAAACCGGAAGCGAACCTGTAAACGGTCACGATCGGAGCCGTACTTCTTGACGGACTGGAGTTTGAGACAATATAGGTATCTTGACTCTCTTTACGGTCAATAATCCATTTTGTTACGTACAGTAGGGAGATAGTGTAACTTTGATTTCATTCAAGAGCATCCATAATCTCCGATTGAAATTTTTCATCTTAATTGACAGAGATTTCACCTTCATCATTAGCTTCGAGAATGAGTGCGGCCTGGTTATATCCTAGTTCCATGAGAATACTTGTCCTGATGGTTTATGTTTAATGTTAATAATGGCAATAGCAATCCCTTTTAAAATATAAAAATTTCATATGGATAGTGTATATGTGATTGGACAAGTATATCAGCAGCGTTGTTTTTTGCGTCGGCTGGATTTATAGGCTGGGCGGCTACTGTGGCATTTCATGAACCTCCTGCTTCTCTCGCTTGTGATGCAGCCACTGCTCTTCGTTTTAATCCCTCCCTTATACTGGTGACCAATCGTTTCCAACCATCAATGGCATACAAGTCAACCCATTGAAATCCGGAAAGGCGTTCTGGAATGTAACATTCTTCAAGGCGAATAGGAATCAGATATATGTCACCATCTAAGAGCGTATCACATGTAGATAATGCAGTTCGTATTTCTTTTTGAATCATACCTCGCTTAGTCACAGATGATTGAGATATGCAAGCCAAAAAAAAATCTGAATCTTTTATCGCTCTCATTACGCTAGACTCCCACACCTCCCCAGGTACTATATCCATAACATCCATCCAAGGGAAGAAACCTGCCTGCTTTAATTTACGATACAGATTCTCGACGTGGTTTTTATCTTCCCGTGCGTAGCTTAGGAAGAGACGGCCAGATAGTTGTGCTAAGAGCGAATCTAAATCCAATTTCTCGATCCCCTTTTCTATTTGTAAGAGGAGCTCACGAGGATCAAATGGCTTTGTAAGATAATTGAAAGCACCTCTTTTCATCGCTTCTACTGCTGATTCGATGGAACCATGAGCTGTCAATATAATCACTGGCAAACCTGGTTTAAAGGAATGAATTTCCTCCATAAGGGAGATTCCATCGCTGTTTCCAAGCTGAAGGTCAAGTATTGCGAGTCCGATATCAAGTCTGTCATGCAATAAATCTATTGCGTCCTCTTCCAACAACGCTGTATAGACCTTATATCCCGCAGATTCAAGGCGCATCTTCACAATCTCTAACAGATTACGGTCATCATCAACGCAGAGAATTTCGACAGATCGTTTGTTTGTGCTTACTTTTTTTTCTAGCGATTGAGATAAACTAGGCATTAGCTATACTCCTACCGTCTTTTTTAAACCGAAGTTACCCCTTAAACCAATCGGCAATTTTCAGAGCTTGCCATAATCTTGAATCGCCCAGTTGATAGAAGAAGTCAAGATGACATGCCACAATGTTTACCTAGCCAAAATCTCTGGCGATATAAGATTGAATATAGTTATGTTAAATTTTGATGGCAACTTTGACCTATTTGGAATTAAGGGATTATTTGCCCCTCGACCCCACTATTTTATTTGTTGCTTCATAATACACTTTGCGGAAAGGCAGCATCTCACGCCATGTATTACAGCTCGAGTACATCGATCGTTCCTTGAGCCAAAGTCTGACCTTGGATAAAATCTTTTCCGCCTCCTTCTCAAAACCAAGCTCATAAAGTGACATCGCCATAAACACTTTATGCCATTGAATATCGCATTCCGTATAATTATCCAGATGTTTTTTTTGTATCTGCAACGCCTCCTTGAAACGGCCAGCGCGATAATACAAAGGAGCCAATTCAATCGCATCTAGTCCGTACCAGTCTATTGCCATGGCAAGAGTTTTACCCATGTCGCCGACCATTCCACTACGCAAAGCCCAGGTAGCTACCTGGATATGTGTGATATATTTGTTTTGTTGGCTATCGGTTATTTTGTTCACTAAACTATCATAAGTATTCCTATTGCCAAAAATTGCGTTCAGTAAGAGAGCGTCTCCAAGTGCAAGTTCATTGGGGGCGCCGTATTCTATCATTTTTATATAGTCTGCAGCTGCCTTTTCCCATTGGTCTAATTGCATGTGGGCCTGGGCACGACCATACCATGCCAGCCAATCACGAGCACCCAGATCAATTGCTTGTGTATAATCGGCTATTGCCGATTCAGGTTTGTCAAGTTTCTCATATACATATCCCCGGCGCAGATAAAGAGGCCATTCCTTCGGAGAACGCTCAGTCAACCAATTTAAATGCAATAAAGCTCCGGGCCAATTGCTCAAGCTTTCGCTGACTGCCGCTGCACTTCGGTGCCAAGCTGTTTTGTGCAGCTTCGTGGGTTCGAAGACTTCAGGGTAGGCGTTTTTTATCTGCTGCCAATCATCACGAAAGGACTCAATTTTTTGGTCCACAAGTGCACCGGTGTTATCCAGCCGGCTGGTGCTGAGATATTGAGTAAGTTGGATGAGGGAATGTAAATCGCCTGATTCCGGTAAGAGATTCCATACCCAAGCGCTTCCATCTGCGCAAAACGCATACAAGTGGCTACTGTCCGGACTAAAGGACACCTTTTCAACTTCAGTGCTACTCCTTAAGGGTGGGGTAAGAGGCTGACCTGTATTCACCTGCCATACACGCGATACTCCACCAATATCAGCTGTTGCAACCCACTTACCATCAGAATTGAAAGCCCCAGCAACAATTGTTTGTTGATGCTGTAAAAGTTTTGTGACAGGTTGTTTGGTTTGTTGATTCCAGATACGCGCTTTACCTTTGTGTGTCTTTAGTGCCAAAAGACCGTCTCTGCTGACAGACAGTCTTCGATCTGTTTTCTTGTCAAACAAGACAATTTTATCTATTTCCATGTCAGGATCTGGTGGAATGGGAGTTTTCATTGGTTTGAGCGGTAATCCTGCTTCAATACTCCATGGGCTGCCCTTGACAGTTACCGTCTTCCCGTCCGGATGAATGGACATTGCCTTAGGTCCATATTGACTAATCCATGATGAAGAATATTGGGATGGTATTTGTATTTGCCTTCGAAGTCCCGGTTTAAATGGCCCATATTTCATTTCTTCATTTTCCAGATCCCATATACGAACAATACCATCCCAGCCTGCAATTGCTATTCGGCGGCCCTCTGGAGAGAAGGCCAGAGAGGCTTCCTCGCCCGGCCGGGTGCCAATCACCTCTGTTGTTTCCGGCCGATATATTGAGACACTGTATGGTAGAGAAGGTCCTAATGAATGACCGGATCGTGCGTCCCAGATACGGGCAGTACCATCGGCGCCAAGTGTTACTATCCTTAACCCGTCCGGGCTGTAAACAGCTTTAAGTAATTTGCTGCCATGCTTTAAGACTATTGGTGTTTTCCCGGTCTCCCCCTGTAGCACAGGACTACCGTCGTTTGAAGACCACAGACGTGCTGTTCCATCCCAACTTGCAGTCAGAATATGGTTTCCCGCAGGGCTGTAAATAACAGATGACACACGGTCATCATGGCGCATCAATTCGCCAATGGTCTTGCCGGTCTTTGCATTCCAGACCCAGGCAAAACCTGCGGAACCGCCTGAGGCCACATTTCTGCTATTTGGACTGAAAACGGTTGCATAATGCCATTGTCCTCCCTTTTGTTCGGAAACGACAGTTTCACCACTTTCGATATTCCAAAGCATGGGTGCGCAACCCCAATCAGAATATGGTGAAGCCGGGGCAACGGCCACAAGCTTTCCGTCGGGGCTGAGATCCGCATCCCAGGCACTGCAGTGAGATACTTTGAGCGGTTCTGTTATGGGTATCCCTGTGGCCGCTTCCCAAATTCTAGTATACGATCCGGTGGTAATAATCCGCGCTCCGTCAGGAGTGAAATGAGCGCGTCTCACCGTTCCTTTATTCTCCAATGGAGAATATACGAGCGTCCCTTTTTGTGTATCCCAAACGTGGGCTCTACCGTCATCGCTACCGGAGATAATCATAGAACCATCGGGACTGAATGACGCAGACAATACAGCATCTTCATGCTGAAATGGACTATGTATCCTTATTCCTTTTGCTACATCCCAAACGTAAGCTTCCCCAAATTTCGCAGATTTGTTGTAAGGAGTGCCCACGGCCGTAACAATTTGCTGGCCATCCGGACTGAATGCAACATAGTTGACCGGGTGGTCATGACGAAGCACTTGTATAAGTTTCGGTGCGTGGCGCAAATAGGTTCCCAAACGAACTCGATGTTCATGGTTGCGAAGAGGATTATCTTTATCCCATTTCAAGGTTTCTGCAAACCAGGCCAGTCCACCCCAGAAGTTGCTGTTGTCTTTCGTCAGGTTCAGGCCGTTGGTCACATGAACCTGACTGAGAAATTCTCTGGCGGAATCGCGCTCTTTCAGGGCAATCTGACGCTGGAATACGGCTATTAAGGCTAAAACAGTAATGATTGCCACCGCCATGAAGGAAATAATCCTGGTGCGCCGATGTTGCCTTATATCTTCGCCGTCAAGCTGATCTTTTGGCTGCTCCAGTAAGGTGGAAGCTACGTCCAGAACGGCGCCCCGAAATTCTGAATGGCGCAGGGAAAGTTGATCCCTGTGTTTAGCGTTTCGCAAATCAACATACAGCGGTTCGCTTTTAAACTGGTTCCGCAAATTGTTTGGCAATGCCGTAGTTGCATCCCAGTCGAAATCCTGTGTCGTCTGGTCCCAGGTAATTTCCCCATCAGTAAGAATAATAAGCAGGTTCCCGGCTGAGCGACTCTCTAGCCACCAACTGACCTCTTGCTGAACCCAGGTTGAAGCAGCCGCCTCCGGATTTGCCAGCAAAAGAAAATATTCCGACGCATTGAGTGCATGCTCGATGGAAGGCCATAGTGATGGCGTAGCAGATAGGCTTGTTTTGTCTCGAAATACCCGCATAGAACGGAGTCGATACCATGGTCGGGCAAATCGATGCAAGGCCGATTGCAAGGAGGGGGCTAACCTGCCGTCAGCGGCATGGCTATATGATATGAAGGCTTTGTATTCCAATATCGGCGACCTATAAAATGGATTAGAGCCATAACAAAAAATAAAGTGTCTCTATATGAAACTCACCTCAAATTCACATTTTGTCCTAATCCTAATATATTTCGATCGAAGCTTTCATGGGAACGACATTAATAAAATATGTTTGTCACTCCAGCAAAGGTGAGAGTCGAGTCTCTCCAGCTGAGTTTCTTTTAGAGCTAAAAAAATAATGGCTTGTCAAAAGCATTAATTAGCTAAACACCTGTTTTCTATCAGTTGTATGATGGCATACGAAACTGATCACCTCCACCATTGCAATTGTTTTCGAATACTGACCACGTGAAGGTGACACCGAGCCAAAAAATTGCACAAAACGTAAAAAGCCCCCAAAGAGGTAGGCTACTTCTTTGAAGGCTTACTATGGTATTTTGAGGACCCCTTTCATGTGATTCCCCCCCAGAGAAAGAGGTTAGGTTGCAATTAACCCTCACTAACATAACAATAAAATGATGTCAACTGATATTATTTGAGAAAATTCAGGTAAAATACTCGGCCGAAGAAAGTGAGAGGACATCACGGAGTAGCGTTATTAGCTTGGAATTGTTGGGAAATCTGACCTACAGATGAAGTTGTATTTTATGTCAGAAAAAACTATGTTTTTAGTTTGATTTTTTTTTGGTAAAAATTGAGGTGGCTGAATCAATGAAACTTGCCACCATCTGAACTTACCGAAAACAGCCTATAGTTCAATATTAAGTGTGGTCATATTAAGTCAATACATATTCCAGACGCCCTGAGCAAGCTAGAATATAGATAGTTAGACTTTTCCGTTCACAACAAAAGCCAAAGGCAGATCTGACCCCTTCTCTTCTTGATACATTAGTGAATTTCCCGAAAACCTTTTTTGTTTGCCCCACATACTGGACAAGACTCTGGAGGCTTTTCTATGTTCATATATCCGCAGTACTGACAAACAAAATATTTCATTGCCGCTTACTCCGTTCGATCAATGCAATCAAAAATCAATTTCCGCATCACCTATCAGTGAAAGTATCTTTTCAACTTCAAAATAAACAAGAAACTTTGGTCCTTTCGCCCTATCCTCCTCCGCAGTCAAATGCCTTCTTGTCATTTGCGCAATAAGCACAGGATCAGTATCCTCCCGCAATTTTTTCAAAAAAAGCCTGATCCCCTTAGAGTGTGTGCCTTCTTCCATAAACAAGTAGGTCGCAGAGGGATTTGACTGCAGATTTTTATGGGTAAGACGATCTCTCATGATGAAGACTATATTTTTTTCTGCTGACACATGGGGGCGGGAATATATGGCCGCATCCACCTTGCCTTTGCCATCAGCAGTTGCCAGAACTCCTTTCCCGGATGTCCTGCTAAAATAATCTGCTATGTCCA
>CALZHT010000128.1 GCA_945787445.1 uncultured Desulfobulbaceae bacterium | reverse complement strand
CTGTTTTACCGGCTCAATGTCATCGTCATCCGCTCTCCCCCTCTGCGGGAAAGAAAAGAAGACATCCCCTTGATCGCCGGACATTATCTGGCATATTTCTGCAAAAAAAGCAGGAAGGACATTCGCGACTTCGACCAGGATGTCATGGATGCATTTTTGAATTATGACTGGCCGGGAAATGTCCGGGAGCTTGAAAATGTTATGGAGCGGGCCGTGATCCTCTGCCCTTATGAGACAGTAAACTTGGAATGTTTACCGCGAAAATTGCGGGCCATGCTCGATGAAAAAGAGGATGACATTCAGGAAGAGTTGAACTTGCCTGAAATGGAGAGGCAGGTCATCCGCAAAGCCCTTGATAAAACGTCCTGGAATCAGTCAAAGGCCGCAGAACTTCTGGGCATAAGCCGGAAGCAGCTCAGGACAAAAATGAAAAATCTGGGTTTTTTATGATCAGAAAAGAACAATCATTGACTCCATTGTTGCCGGTCTCAGCCAATGGCAGTTGCTTTGTCCCACAACCACCTACCATCACCAATACCAAAAATAAAGTGCCCACCCTCAAAGTATTTGACAATGAGTGAATCAGGGTTGAAATGGCTCTTTTATCCAATTATTAACGATTTTTTATTTACGGGCTGAAAACAAGGCGCCGATTGTGAATTTTGAGGTACGGAAACCGGTCTCTCCTCGATATTCGACTTCTTTGAAACCTGCTTCTTCCAGCAAATTCATCTGATCCCGGACCGGGATCGTGCCGCCTATTCACTGCGACCATGCTTCAACACTGCCGGACATTGCAGGCGGCAGTTCTTTTTCCAGCATAACATCGGCAAACTGGAACCTGCCGCCCGGCTTCAAAACCCGGTAGATTTCTTTGAAACATTCCTGTTTGCAAGGGGAAAGGTTAATGACCCCGTTTGAAATCACCACATCAAAGGAGTTATCATCATATGGAATTGTTTCCGAGTGAACGTGTTTAATCTCAAAGTTTGCAATGCCTGCCTGGGTAAGATTCTCTCCGGCTTTCTTCGCCATGTCTTCCGTCAAATCTATCCCGCATACCCGGCCGCTTTCACCAACCAATCGGCTGGCAACATACAGATCAAAACCAACACCGCAACCGAAATCCAGCACCGCCTCACCAGGTTTGATCTCGCCCAACGAAAATGGATTGCCGACCCCACAGAAGGACTCAAGCAGATTGGAAAGCGCGCCTTCAATAACGGCATGGTCATATCCTTGGCCGCTTGCTCCTTCTTTGCCGGTGGGATATTGGAACTTTCCGGCAGCCGAGAGGGAAACTTCGGTATATTTCTTTTGTATGGCTCTTCTGATTTCGTTGAGATCCTGGGGTGGTGTCTCGCCAGGTTGAGCAGACGTGCCAGAGGTTTCCGGTTTGTTCATCTCCGGGCCATCTAATCGGCAACTTCCAGTGCCGCCATCAGGCGGTCAACCGGAAGATCCTAAAATTTTCTTGCCAAATATTTTCATGATCCACCTCTTTTGGTATTTATTAGACGTAAATTATAAGCAACTTATTAAGCATCATACCTGGACATATAATAACGCATTATTTTTTTCCCGCCAATTCTTGAATTAGCCACAAATAGCAGGGAAAGCGGTTAACGAGCCATGTAATTTCAAGGAATTACACTATAATACATCGATTAAATCCTATTTTTTAGAGTTGCAGCAATAATTGCGCATAGACCATAGCCATATGTAAAATTGCATGGAGTAATGCAGAAAAAAGAGCATTTCGCCCCCTTTCTTTTATATCCGTGGGGTGGGATGCCGGGTCGACTCGCCAGTGGTTTCATACGTCCAGCAACCAAAGCCGCCGGTAAGGGATTTCACTTCTCTAAAACCATGCATGGCTAATATGCGGTGGCCCACATAGGACCGCAATCCGACCGCACAATACAATATTATTTCCTGTTCGGAATTGAGTTCAATGATCCTTTTCCTAAGATCATCCAAAGGAATATGAATGGCGCCGGGAATGATTCCGGTCTTCTCCGTTTCCCTTTTGGTCCTGACATCGACGAGGACAAAATCTCCTTCTGCCTTGATTTTCTGTTGCAGATCATGGGGCGTAATCGGCTGCCAGTCGCCGGCTTGAAAATTCTGACTCACTGCACCGGAGACAATGATCGGATCGCGTGCCGATGAATAGGGCGGGGCATATGCCAGATCGAGATGGATCAGGTCTTCCTGGTTCATGTGATTGTAAATGGCTGTTGCCATCACGTCGATTCTCTTGTCAACCCCTTCCCTGCCGATAACCTGGGCGCCCAGAAGCCGGCCGGATGAATGATCTGCAATGGTTTTTATGCGGAGGTTCTTGGCGCCCGGGTAATATCCGGCGTGATGGCCGGCCATGATATACGAGACAAAAGGGGTAAAGCCTGCAGCCAGGGCCTCTCTTTCAGATAGTCCTGTTTTGGCGGCGGTCTGGGCAAACACCTTGACAATGACCGTGCCGGTAAAGCCCTGCACCGCTATCTTTCTACCCATGGCATTGGCGCCGGCTGCCCGCCCCTGTTTATTTGCTGCCGATCCCATTGGAAATATCACAGGCTTGCCGGTCACCAGATTCGTGCTTTCCACACAGTCTCCAGCGGCATAGATATCCGGGTCGCTGCTCTGCATGTATTCATTTGTCACAACTCCTCCATGGGAGCCAATGCGCAGGCCGGCGTCCTTGGCAAGTTGGATATTCGGTTTGATGCCTACCGCCATGATGACCAGGTCGGCAGGAAGCTCCCGCCCTTTATCGGTCTGCACCACACCCCTGCCATCTTTTTGTTTGATTGCCGTAACCTTTTCGAAGAGATAAAAGTCTATCCCCTTCTTCTGCGCATGCCGGCAAACCATGTCAGCCATTTCCCGGTCCAGAAAGCTGAGGATCTGGGGCATAAACTCCACCACCGAAACCTTGATACTCTTGAGGGCCAGATTTTCCGCCATCTCCATGCCGATGAGTCCGCCGCCAATGATAACCGCGTTTTTAGGTTGGGTGTCTTGCATATAGGAAAAAATGCGATCAGTATCCTCCAGGGTTTTCACGGTATGGACCATGGGGCTGTAAGCTCCCGGTATGGGCGGAATAACCGGAGAAGCGCCTGGGGCAAGTACCAGTTTATCATACGTTTCTTCATATTCCTTTCCCGCAGTAAAATCTTTGACCACAACTTTGTGTCCAATGGGGTCTATATGGATGACTTCCTGGTTGGTCCGCACATCAACAGCAAAGCGGCGTCTGAAAAACGAGGCAGTGGTGACGAGGAGCCTTTTCCGTTCCTGGATGACACCGGAAAGGTAATACGGCAGACCACAGGTGGCGTAGGAGATGTCCGGCCCCTTTTCAAACATGATAATTTCAGCGTTCTCATTACAACGTCTCGCCTTGGCGGCAGCAGAAGCCCCTGCTGCAACGCCCCCAACAATTACTAGCTTCAATGCCTTCATCTTTACAGTAACCTCTTTCCCTATTTGGTGGATTGCAACCATTACGTCCAAGCACCTGATACCTGCAATAGCATTTCAGGCCGGATATTTCTGCAATATTATAAATAAAAATACTCTGATTACCATCATTTCTCAGCTACCTTAACGTTACGAAGCATAACCTGTTGATTTTTGATGAAATCGTCAAAATACGATTTGTCTGCTACGCGGACGCGTTAACCGCCTTTATTTTTTGCAATGAAACGAGCTATAAGTTCAGCCGGGATTTCTTACAAAGGCATTACCAGTTCATCGATGTATTACGTTGTAACTACTAGAAATTACATGGAATATTAAACGCTTTCATGACTTTTTTACGGGATTATCACTTTTGATTTGTCTGTCATTTCGAACGAACGTGAGAAATCTTTTCCCGGGGCAATGAGATTTCTCGCTATGCTCGAAATGACAAGAAGTTCTAAAGCTCGCATAATAAAATAGCTGAGTTTCAGTGGTAATCAGTAAAAATAGAGCAAAATATAGTGAACCAGAGCATATACGCAGAGAGAAAAAATGACATCAAAGTTTGTTGTTAGGCGAACGTTGTCAAGACATGACTGGAGAGCGTTAGACAAAGATTTTTAGACCTCCAAAGGAATAGCCACCCTCTTTCCTGCCAGCATCATTTCCAGCCCGCCATCCCGGAAAAGCCGGATACACTGTTCCATCCATTCCTGCCAGGCTTGAAATTTATCGGGCAAATAACAGGTCTCAGGATAAGGATATACCATTTTACCCTTGCAGGCTCCGGCCTGCATAATGCCTGCCGCCAGGAGACCGGCGCCAAGGAGGGTTGCTTCTTTCTCAATCATCACGAGGACAGGCTGTCCCAGACAGGTGGCAATACCTTGGCCTAGAAAAGGATTGGATGCCAGACCGCCGGACAGGATCACGGTGTTGGGTCGGTGGTCCCCGGAAAGCCCGGCAATGATTTGGCAGATGCGGAAGACGATGCCTTCAAGAACTGCGGTGAGTCGGGTGGTTGGCGAAATGGTTGCGGCAGACATTGAGCAAACCGGGGGGAAATCAGCAAGCCAGTAGGGTGATCCCAGGCCGGTTGTCTCCGGCAGGCAGAATAGACCGGGATGGGAATCTTCTCTTGTAAGCCGGGGCACGACAGCAGGTAACCCGGCCAAGGCTTGCGCAACATTGTTCACTGTGCCTTCCAGGGCATAAACGATAGTATCTTCGGGGGCTTTGTATACCGGACCGCTCAGATATCCCTCCACCCAGCGCAGGTGGGAGCCGGTTGGCATAATCACAAAGCTGCCCGTACCCATGTTGATCAAGGCTGCATCGGCCTCTTTTTCCAGCAGGGTACCCACCGCCATCTGATCGGCAATGGTTGCGGTAACAACACCCTTTTGCGGCAGGGGAGTGCTATTGCCGAATGTGGGAGTGATGACAGGAAGTATCAGTCGGTCCACATCAAAAAAAGAAAGAAGTTCATCCGACCAGTTGCCGGTCAAAGGATCGGCCAGCAGAGTCCGGGCTGCCATGGAAAGATCGGTTCTGTGTTCCGCTCCATTGCTCCAGTGCCACAGGCAGAATGTTTCCAGGGTGCCGAAAGCAAGGTCACCGTCATGGGCCCGTGCTCTAAGTTCCCTGTCCGCTTCAAAAAGATGGGCGAGCTTCGGTCCAACATAATGGGGAGACAACCGCAGCCCGGTTGAACCAATCAGGTCAGAGCAACTGTTTTTGTTGCGCCGACACCAGGAATGGGCCCGACGGTCCTGCCATGAGATCAACGGGGTTTGCGGTTGGCCTCTTTTTCTGTCCCAGAGAAGAAATGAGGATCGTTGACAGGCAATCCCGATCGGTATGCTGCTCGGAAGACCTTGAAGCACTTTTTTTACCATGGCTTCGGCCTTATTGAGATAGGTGAGCCCATCACCTTCTCGTATGAGGCCTTTTCCGGTCAGTGGCGGTGCCTCCACGCTGAAGACATGTTCCAGCTGTCCATCCGGCCCCATTCGCCCACCCTTTATACGGGTGGATCCGAGATCAAGGCAGACGGCCCGGGTCATGGCGACCACCACCGGCTGAGAACCTTCTGTATTTCGTTTTCAAGTCGGGTCCGGTCCCAGCCCAATTCCTTGCCAACCAGCCTAGCTGCCTTTTCAACAGTAGAGCTGTCTGGACGAACGAGGATGGTGAGCGGTATGCGCCGGCGGAGAATATCCTCGAGATGGACTGCCATTTCAGATTGCGCGGCCAGCACAACTTCAGCTGAACAGAACGGCAGTTCAGAATGAATACGTTCAGCAAGACCAGGCGAGGATTTGATAAGGTGATGCACTGCTTCCACATTGGTGCCGTGCCGGAAAATTGACCATCCGGCGCATTCGGGATCCAGGCCAATGGCCATACCCCGGCGGAACATTTCTGTTGACCACAATTGAAAGTTTTCATGATGAGCAAAAGGAAGCGGTTGTTCCGCTTTACCCGGACCTTCCCGCGCAGAACGACCAAGGTATTTCATGATGCGGTCAACCAGCACTGCGGCATCGACGCGGGCTGAGGTCAATTTTCCACCCAGGGAAATAAAAAGACCAGGTTCAACCATATTTTGAGACCACTGCCGGGAAAGAGCGGAAGGATGCTTGCCGGGTTGGTCGCTGAGGGTGCGCAAGCCGGCATAGCCGCCCAGAATATCAGAGTGCTCCCAGGAGTCCTTTTTGAGGACACGGTTTGCTTCACCCAGAAGATAATCAATATCATTGTCCTCTATCTGAACCCTATCCGGATCTTCGTGATAATCAGTATCGGTTGATCCAAGCAGGGTCCTGCCATACCAGGG
>CALZHT010000127.1 GCA_945787445.1 uncultured Desulfobulbaceae bacterium | reverse complement strand
GAGATCGGCAACATATCCCATGGCCCTGACCGTGTCTTCAAGTCTATTGCCGCATACGGCAAATTTAAAAAGACCGATTCCCATTATACCTCCAGAAGCGGCGATTCCCCGGATCTGCCGGTCTGAAAGGTTGCGCACCGTGTCACATGTACCCCTGACTCCGGTATGGGAGACGATAACGGGTTTGGTAGCAAGAGCCAGAGTATCATAAATGGCCTGGGGTGAGGCATGGGCTAGATCGATTATCATGCCCTTTGCTTGGGCGCGTCTGACCAATTCCGCGCCGAGTTCGGTAAGCCCTTCTCTATCTATGCCGTGAGCAGATCCAGCCACGTCATTGTCAAAGAAATGGGCAAGTCCGACCATCCGCAAGCCCAGATCATAAAGTTTATCGAGATTATCAAGACTGCCCTCTATTGCATGGGCGCCCTCAAGGGAAAGCATTACACCAATGACATTATTACCCCGGTCGCGTTCTGCCATGAGTTCCTGCAGCTCTTTTTTATTCGTGATGAGCGTGAACGCCCCTTCCGACTTGCTCACCCGCTCCCTAAGCTTCTCGCATTGGTATTTTGCCCGGACAAATCTGCTGGAACGTGTCTCCTTGGGCCACCCCTGCGAGCGGGTCAGCCATGTTATCACGTCCGGATGTGGTTTGTTGCCTTGCAGTTTTACAAAAAGCGGAAACCCTGTGACCAAGCCAAAAACCTGAAGTCCTATATGGCCTTCCTGTAAGCGCGGCAGATCTACATGGCCGTATGATGATCGTTCAAGCAGGTCCCGGCTCCACAACAAGGTGTCGGCATGCAGGTCCGCAATAAAGAGGGTCCGGTGAAAATTTTCTGCCGCAGATGACGCATGATACGGCGGATCGATCACCACACCGTTAATCATCCTATCAGCCAAAGAAGCACAGCTTGCGAGCAAGAAAAACATGATGGCTACTCCAATTTCTTTTGTTTTTATCATCATGTTTTTATGTATCGACGTATCGATTTTCTGTACAGTTTTATTTTACAATAATGCGGGCATGACAACATTTCACACCTTCCCACCATTAGGCGCTCTGCGCCTAAAGATAACAAATAAATTTGCTATGTTGTGTTTTGTGTAGTTAAATCAATCAATTACTTGCCATAAATTTAGCCATGGCTTTAATAGCGGCGTAGCCGCGTTTAACACAAAATTGCTGTAGTTCGCAATTTTGCGTAGATTCCTCTTCGTCTGGTACGGCTTAAATTAGGATGAAATGCATTATGTAATTCCTGTTTTGTCTTTAAAGACACGGCCTGCCGGGAAGCTTTGCCCTGCAGGCCGTTTTTTCTTTCATATCTGCTTTTATTTTTCCGGCAAAAAAGGTATTTTCCTTTGTGGAAAAATCCTATGATGATAACTACGTAATGAAAAAAATCCTCTTGATCAGCCCGGCATACCGAACCAAGCTCTTGGAAAATGTCAGAGTCCTTGCCCTGCCTCCTTTAAACCTGGCCTTGCTTGCCAGCCTTACCCCGGATAGGTATGAGATTCAAATCATTGACGAAGCCATTGAAGACATTGACTATAATACGGATGCCGACCTGGTCGGCATAACCTGCATGACCCCTATGGCACCCCGGGCTTACGAAATCAGCGCCGCATTTCGGACAAAAGGCATTCCAGTCGTTCTTGGCGGTATCCATGCATCCATGATGAGCGATGAAGCCTGCCAATATGCTGATGCTGTCGTGGTTGGAGAAGGTGAAGAGGTTTGGCCCCAGGTTCTGCAGGATTTTGAAAACAGCAGGCTCAAAAAACTATACATCGCAGAAAAAAGGCCGGATATTGAATTCCTCCCAGAGCCCAAACGGGAACTACTGAAGGATGAGTATTTTGTCCAGACCGTGCAGACCTCCCGGGGCTGCCCCCATAACTGCAGATTCTGCTCAGTTACCTTGTTCAACGGCGGCAAATACCGGTTGCGCAATGTAGATCACGTCATCGCAGAAATTAACGGCCTGAAGCAGAAACGCATCTTTATCATTGACGATAATATCATCGGTTCCGGAGAGCGTTGCATCAACCGGGCGTTTGACCTCTTTGTCCGGCTCAAGGATACCGGCAAGGAATGGGGCGGCCAGACCTGCCTCAATATTGTCGAACACGAAGGGCTATTGAAAGCAGCGGCCAAAAGCGGGGCCAAGGCCTTTCTCATCGGCTTTGAATCCATCCAGGAAGCAGCCCTTGCCTCCATGAACAAAAAAGTGAACCTCAAACCCACCACCAGGAATTTCAAGGACGCGGTCAAAAAAATCCACGACCACGGCATCGCCATTGTCGGCGGCTTTATGTTCGGTACCGATTCCGACACCAAAGAAACATTTGACCGCACCCTTGACTTTATCATGGATGCCCAGATAGACGCGGTCCAGTTAAGCATCCAGACGCCGCTGCCGGGAACGGCACTGTACAAACAATTGGCAGAAGAAAACAGGCTGCTGTTAGCGGACTATCCTCAGGATTGGGAGGCCTATAATATTTTTGAACCTGTTTTCCGGCCCAAGAATTTGACGCCGGAGGAGCTCTATCAGGGACTGGTCTCCGCATATGGCACGGTTTCGTCTTTTAACACTTCTCTTGTCAGGGGAATAAAAACCTTTTGGAAGACAAAAAGTCTGTTCAGCACCGGTATATCCTTTTTTTGGAATTATGACAGTTATAAAACCATCACCAAGATTACTCGGCCCCGAATTTATAAAGAAGAAAATCATAATGAACTATTACGAAAAACCGCGTAGTTGATTCCCATCCGGAAAGTCGCAGACTTGGAGGATAGTGGAATACGCTGTTTCCAATTCGGAAACTGAAAATTTTACGATCATCATTCCTAAATATTTGACATTCCAACACATGGATTCTTATTAATATGCAGCAAGCGCAGAATACGTATCTCAGAACCAGAACACCTAATTTCGCAAAACGATTTCTCTTATGCATCTAGACTGGATTACTTTTATAGGCATGACTGCGGGGGCATGCACAACATTCGCTTTTGTGCCGCAGGTGATAAAAACTTACAGAACCCAAAAAACCAAAGACCTTTCATTTTTTTATTTTATTATTTTATCAACAGGACTTTTTCTGTGGCTGATATATGGGCTTATCATCAGAGATTTGCCCCTCATTCTGGCAAACGGCTTTAGCTTCTGCCTTTCCGCCTATATATTGATTCAAAAAATTAAGCATGGATAACGAACCCGGAAGACAAAACATTTATCAGGGATTTTTAGATCTATTATTTCCCCCTCGTTGTTTATCCTGCGACGTGCGCCTGCCTTACAGATCCAACCCTCTTTTCTGTGGGGACTGCTATACAATAATCGACTTTGTCCGGGAACCGCTTTGCTCCTGCTGCGGCAGACATTTTCCCAAGGCTGCCGGCGGCAACCATTTCTGTTCCTTGTGCCTGCGCCGGAAAAGGCATTATTCATCAGCCCGGGCCGTGGTGCATTACAATGATCCCATGGTTCATCCCATCCATTCTTTGAAGTACAACGGAAAAACCGCTGGATTATCTTCTTTCTCAGTCCTGAAAAAATCATTGCACCATCTCAAAGATATGGAAAAACAGGATGTGATCATCCCGGTTCCCCTCCACAAAAAAAGGCTGCGGGAAAGGGGGTTTAACCAAGCCCTTCTTCTGGCCAGGGCTTTTTTTCCCAACCTTAAAAATAAAATAAAACCGATGCTCCTTGAACGTCACAGATACACGGATCCACAAACGGGTATGGACGGAGCTGCTCGCCGAAAAAATCTCAAAAACGCTTTCCGAGTAAAATACCCTGATACAATCAAGGTCAAAAACATCCTGCTGATTGATGATGTATTCACCACAGGTACAACAGTAAACGAGTGCAGCAAAACATTAAAAAGGGCAGGCGCAAAAGATATTCAGGTCCTGACCCTGGCCAGGGTCAAAGAGGATTAAGCAGCAAGGTCAGAACTCCCGAGTTCGAAACGTAATTTCAAGGAGTTACAAAACGTTCTCGGATTTTACAATGATACCTATAAAGTGCCTAAAGTTAAAGGATTAATCTGATCAGAAAAGTACCATAACTTTAGGCACTTCTTTTAAGCTCGTATTTTTGGTATCAACTAAAATTCTCTCGAGATCAGGTTGTCTGAAGGTAGAATTTCTTCTCAAAATATTGTAGATTTTGCCTGCTTTTTTGGGCTTTTATTGAGCCATTACCATGTAAGCAGAAGTTATAAAAAATAAATCAGGGACATAGAATGGAAATCTATCTGGCGATAATTATATTACTTGTCGGCCTTGCTGTTTTCGATCTGGTCGTGGGGGTCAGCAACGATGCAGTGAATTTTTTAAACTCATCCATAGGCTCAAGAGTTGCGCCTTACCATGTAATCATGATTATAGCCAGCTTCGGCATGCTTGCCGGCGTTACTTTTTCAAGCGGCATGATGGAAGTGGCACGAAAAGGCATATTCAATCCTCAGCTCTTTCGTATGCCTGAGCTGATCACCATTTTTCTGGCAGTAATGCTCACCGACGTTCTTCTACTCGATCTGTTCAATACATTCGGATTGCCTACCTCAACAACGGTTTCTATTGTTTTCGAGTTGCTGGGGGCAGCAGTTGCTTTATCATTGATAAAAATTTACTCAGCAGGGAATGGCTTAGAAGAACTTATAAATTATATCAACACAGCAAAAGCGCTGGCGATTATCACCGGTATTCTCATGTCGGTTGTCATAGCCTTTATCTTCGGCGCTATAGCCCAATTTTTCTCCCGCCTTCTTTTCACCTTTGACTATATGCCCCGGTTGAAACGATACGGCGGTATTTGGGGAGGCATTTCCCTTTCCGTAATTACCTATTTCATTCTGATAAAAGGGGCAAAAGGCGCATCTTTTCTTACACCGGAAACCGTTTCATGGATAAAGCACAATGCCATGACCATCCTTTTCATGAGTTTTTTGTTTTTCGGGTTGATATTCCAGTTTCTGGCTACCTTTACCAAGGTGAATGTTCTGAAACCCATTGTCTTGCTTGGGACATTTTCCCTGGCCATGGCGTTTGCCGCAAACGACCTGGTGAATTTCATCGGGGTGCCTCTGGCCGGCTTGGAATCCTATAAAGTCGCTGCTGCCAATTCTGACCCGATGAATGTGACAATGGGGGCGCTTCAGCAAAAGATACAGACGAATACGCTTCTCTTGTTGACCGCCGGCGTCATAATGCTTGTTACCCTTTGGTTCTCGAAGAAAGCCCGTTCCGTAACTAAAACCCAGGTTAGTCTCAGCCGGCAGGAAGAAGGCGAGGAACGGTTTGGCTCTACTGCTTTGTCCAGGATCGTCGTCGGTATGTTTACCACGTTTTTTGGCATGGTTAGGAATATCGCGCCCAGATCGTTACGGCGCATAACCGCGAAACGCCTCGATCCTTCCCGTTACAAAGTGGTTCAAACGCTAGATGCTCGGGAACCCGCCTTTGATCTTCTCAGGGCCTCGGTGAATCTTATCGTGGCAAGTGCCGTTGTTTCCTACGCAACCTCCATGAAACTGCCCCTTTCAACAACCTATGTCACCTTTATGGTTGCCATGGGAACATCTCTTTCCGATCAGGCGTGGGGGAAAGAAAGCGCGGTGTATAGAGTAACCGGCGTATTGACAGTTGTTGGCGGCTGGTTCTGTACGGCGATTATTGCGTTTACAGTTTCATCCATATTTGTTCTGATAATTTCCTATCTCAAGATATTTGGGATTATCGGTCTTGTTCTTTTTGTTGGATTCATTGTCTTGAGAAGTTTTCGTTATCATTCAAAACAGGCAGAAGAAGCCGGTTTTATAAAAAATCTCAATTTAAAAAACGGCATTGATGCGGATTTTGCGGTGAATACCTCTTTCGAACAGGTTGCCTATTTATTAAACGAAGTCAGCACCACCCTGCGCATTTGTTTTGATGCGGTTTTTAAAGAAGACAGGCAGCGGTTGAAGGAAGCAAAAGAACGGACCGGAAAAATCCAGCAGATTACCAACATCATCATTGCAAATATCTTTAAAACCCTGTACCTGCTTGACAAGGAAGATGTTGAAACCACCCGGAAATATTCGAGAACCGTGGGCGCTTTACAGGAAATTGCCGAAAGCCACAGAGATATTGTTATGCGGGCATACACCCATGTGATCAATTACCATAGCACCCTTCGCGGTCCGCAACAACAGGAGCTTCAGCAAGTCAGAGTGTCTGTGAGCAGGCTGCTGGAAAACACCTCGATTATGCTGCTCAAAAACAAAAAGGTGGATTATGAATATATAGAAAACCAACGCAGAAAACTGCGTGACGCTGTGCTTGATTTTAATAAAAACCAGATTCATCGCATACAAAACAATGAATCAAAGACACGACTCAGTATTCTTTATTACGGCTTTCTTGAAAAT
>CALZHT010000126.1 GCA_945787445.1 uncultured Desulfobulbaceae bacterium | reverse complement strand
ATCTTCATCCACTGCCGAAGAGCGCACCGCCAGCAGTTTTTCGAAAAAATTCCGTTCAATAATTTCAGTTATCTGCCCGGCAACTTCAGGAGGAATTACGGCATGAAGAAAAAAATTACGGATGCGAAGAGAAACATCCCAGATCTCCTCCCAACGCATATCAGAGAATTTTTTTCTGTTGAGTTCGAGGAGAATCTTCTCACCTATCCTGTTTGCTTCGACAAAATCCTTATAGGCAGCGCTCACCACACAGGCTGCAGCAGGAACATTGAAGCCTCCGTTGACCAGTCGGGCCAGAGAAGCTCCCTTGCCGCCCAGATCGGCAACACTTTCTGCCGAGCAGTTTCTATCAAGAAAAAAAATCCATTTCATCGGTCAGGTGCAGCTCCATAACATGCTGGAAACGGGTGACCAGAATATAGTGTTTGACTGAAACTTTCAGAAAGACGGTTGTGGGGGAATTGACAAAATTTTCCAGATAGGGGTGTCGGGCAAGATAAAGAGATTTGTAATGAGTCAGATCATCCTTGCCTATTTCACCTACCTCACCCAGAATCGTCACCGCCGCCGCCTCATGAAAATCAGCCTCCTTGTTGCTTCGACTGTCCACCAAAAGGGCCAGCCGGTGTTCAGCCAGGAGATTTGCATATTTTCTGGTTGCCTTTGGGGTGGCAAAAATCAGGGTGGCAAGATCATCAGCATGGGCAAAGGCGATGAGGCTGGCATAGGGCTGTCCTTGCCTCTGGGTAGAAAGGGCGGCCAGAAATTGACTGTCCAGTAGATTGAGAATTTGTTTCCTGATTTCTTCCTCGGTCATCCTCTCTCCAGGTTCGGCTTGCGCAATTGAAACAAATAGTATTCGTCTACAGAATGCATATGAGTACTATATTACAAGAATAAAATTCACCACCAGTAAATTTTTTTTTGACAACTATGGATGATTACGTATCCTAAATTTAGGTATGGATTTTGAATTATTAACATTTACAAAAGGAGGAGGTTATGACTGACCCTGAAAGATCTGGCGGCTATGAAAGTATGGTATGGGTTAATGACAAAGACGGCAAGGAATATGCGTGCTATATCAAGGACGTCAAGAGCATTAAAAAGAAAGAGGACCTTACCGAGGAAGAAAAATCCAAGTGCATGGATGTAAGCGAACTTATCGGCACCGAACGCTGGTAGAAATGTAGTAACTGATAGGCAATGGCCCCTTGTAGTATGTTAACAGGGGGCCTATTTTTTTCAGCATCGTGTTTATACCCTTCATATGGGGTTCTGAAAGGAGTGCCCTTTAGTTGTATTATTGCTTCGAATACAAAGGATTTTTTGAATAACTTGAAGGGCCCAGCTCCTTTAAGCGAAAAACTCACGGCATTTATACGAAATAATATAATCAAAATAAAGACCGGCAAGAACTGCTGCGGCCATTTGGGTGAACCGGGTTGCTGACAAAGCAGAAACGATTTCACCGGGCGGTGAAAAAAAGCCGGTAGAGTGACTGAAAAAAATACCCTGCTCCCAAATCCCGAGAAGAGGTGGCTTTTCATGGTACAACTGCTTAAAGTGGAACTGATCGTCATGTTTGTATTCATGAATCTGTGGTTCACCATTGCTCTGTGGCGAAAAAGAAATGATATTGCCGATATAGTCTGGGGATTGGGTTTTGTTGTTGCCGTAGGATG
Source organism: uncultured Desulfobulbaceae bacterium (assembly GCA_945787445.1). Taxonomy (GTDB): domain Bacteria; phylum Desulfobacterota; class Desulfobulbia; order Desulfobulbales; family CALZHT01; genus CALZHT01. The sequence goes on along the minus strand of CALZHT010000126.1, from coordinate 6,242 downwards.
CGCTTTATTGTTCAGTCAGACCTTAGACGTAAGACCTTTTCTCGTCAGTATACTGGTTTTTATCTGGGGGGGCCGCTTGGCAATCCGAATATTTCTTCGTAATTTGGGAAAATATGAAGACGCCCGCTATAGAGCATGGCGTGAAGAATGGGGCGATCATTTCATCCTGCGCACTTTTCTTCAAGTTTTCATGCTCCAGGGTGTATTGATTCTCATCATATCGATCCCGGTCCTTCTTATCATCATCTCTGAGAATCCGCCCCTCAACTTCCTTGATTACCTGGGCACTGCCATCTGGATCACCGGTTTTGTCTTTGAGGCGGTGGGCGATTATCAACTCGACCGGTTCACAAGGGATCCGGGCAATAGGGGAAAAATCATGAAATATGGACTGTGGCGCTACAGCCGGCACCCCAATTATTTTGGCGAAGTGCTCCTGTGGTGGGGAATTTTTTGTATTGCCCTGTCCGTTGAAAATGGCTGGCTGACCATTATCGGGCCAGCCACCATTACTTTTTTGATTCTTAAGGTCTCGGGTATCCCGCTGGCTGAAAAAAGATTGTTACGTAAAGATGAGTTTCAGCAATATATGAAAACTACCAGTGTGTTTTTTCCAATGCCCCCTAAGAAGGAGAACTAGGAACATGTTGCACGGCCTCAAAGTGTATTTTGCCACGCTGCCCGTATTTCTGGCCATCGATTTTTTCTGGCTCGGATTCCTGATGTCAAAATTTTACAAGACGGAACTGGGCAGCCTGTCCAGAGGTTCATCAGGGTCTTACCAAACGGTCTGGTGGGCGGCGACAATTGTCTATATCTGCATCCCCCTTGGCATAATCCTCTTTGTTCTGCCCCGCGTTTCCGCTTCAAACATTTTTTTTTCAGCTTTAGGTTGGGGAGGGCTATACGGTTTTGTATTGTACGCGGTATATGACATGACCAACTATTCGCTGGTCGCTAAATGGCCGCTGCGCATGTCCATTGTCGATATCTGCTGGGGGATCTTTATTTGCGGCACAGTTTCGACCGTTGCCGCGTATCTTGACAGATGGATCCAGTAATGGAACACAAGGGCAATACATGAAAATCGCGATTATCGGCAGCGGTATTTCCGGGTTAGTCTGTGCCCATCTTCTGCACCAGGATTTTGATATCTCTGTTTTTGAGGCAAATGATTATGTCGGCGGTCATACCCACACGATCGATGTCAAACGTGCAGAAGGGTCATATGGTGTTGATACCGGCTTTATTGTATTCAACCGGGCAACGTATCCAAACTTCTGCACCCTGCTTGATCGTCTCGGCGTCGCGTCTCAGCCCACCTGCATGAGTTTTAGCGTTCACTGCGAAAAGACGGGGCTCGAGTATGGCTCCCGGTCCGTCAACACCCTTTTTGCCCAAAGAAAGAACATCCTTTCTCTTCCTTTCTGGCAGATGGTAATGCAAATTTTCACTCTGCGCCGCAAACTCAATGAATACCTTGCCTCGGACAGGCCGGACATGTCAATCGGTGAATTCCTTGCTCAACATGGGTTTTCACAACGATTTATCGACCATTTCGTTGTGCCGCTCGGGGCCGCGCTCTGGTCGGCGGAACCAGGAAAGATACATGAATTTCCTGCCCGCACCTTTGGCCGTTTTTTTGAGAACCACGGCTTCCTGCAAGCTATAAACACCATTGAATGGCGGGTTATCTCCGGCGGGTCAAAAAAGTATGTGGAAAAGCTCGTCCAGCCCTTTGCAGAAAAAATATATTGCAACACCCCAGTTTCCAGTGTTCAGCGCGCTGAGGAATTCGTGGAACTCACATTTTCAAACCGTCAGGCAGAACGTTTCGACCAGGTTATTTTTGCCACCCACAGCGACCAGGCCTTAAGCATTCTTGCCGAACCGACTGATGATGAACAAAGGATTCTCGGCGACATTCCATATCAGGAAAATGTTACCCTCCTGCATACCGACGACTGCATGCTTCCCTCGGAACGAAAAGCCTGGTCGAGCTGGAATTATCGTATCCAGGCAGAGCAGGCTGACAGGGCATCATTAACCTACAATATGAATATGCTGCAGACTATCGAAGCTCAGGAGACTTTTTGTGTATCACTGAACCTGGAGCATAGAATTGCCGAGGAAAAAGTCCTAGGCCGTTACCTCTACCATCACCCTGTGTACATGGAGCGATCCGTCCCGGCCCAGGAATCGCATGCTGTCATCAGCGGCCGGAATCGGACCCACTACTGCGGGGCCTACTGGGGTTATGGTTTTCATGAGGACGGCATGAAAAGCGGCCTGGCCGTGTGTAAGTACTTCGGAAAATCACTGTAACCATGAAAAGCTGCATTTACATAGGCAACTTGCACCATCATCGCTATCTGCCCAAAGAAAACCTGTTTAATTATAAGGTATTTTTCATGTTCCTTGACCTTGCCGAACTACCGCAGGTGTTTGCCGGTCGCTGGTTCTGGTCTGTGGGGCGGTCAAACATAGCGTATTTCAACCGGGCTGATTATCTCGGTCCGCCGGACATCCCTCTGGACCAGGCGGTGCGGAATCGTATCGAGCAGGAACTGGGAGAGAGGCCCAAGGGCCCAATTCGCATGCTTACCCATTTTCGTTATTTCGGCCACTGTTTCAACCCTGTTTCTTTTTATTACTGTTACGATGAAGAGGACTCCAAGGTGGAATACCTGGTGGCGGAAATTACCAATACGCCGTGGCTGGAGCGCCACTCCTATGTGCTGGGGGAAAAATTGAACCATACGTCGGGGCCGCGGAAACGGTATCAGTTTGCCAAGGAATTTCATGTCTCACCGTTTATGGACATGGATTTCCGCTATGACTGGCATTTTGATCAACCGGCTGACGCCTTGAATATTCACATGATTAATTTCAAAGAGGATGTTACATTTTTTGAGGCAATACTGTCCCTGCACAGAAGGGAAATAAGCGGCCCTGCTCTTGCCTGGGTCCTGATTCGTTTTCCGGCCATGACCCTGAAGGTTCTGGCCATGATCTACTGGCAGGCTTTTCGTCTCTGGTTGAAGAAAACGCCGTATTATGAACACCAAATTAAAAAGTTTGATAGGAAAACATGAGTAAGCATATCAATGCCATTGAAGAAACAAGAGCACCCATGTATCCAAGACCGGTGCAAGCATGGTGCAAAAAAATCCTGTTCGCCATTCTTGAGGACCTGCAGTTCGGTAAACTGTCGCTCAACAATTGCGGCAAACTTTACGAATTTGGTGATCTGCAGGGACGGCCTGGACTTTCAGCCTCTGTGTCCATTCATGATCCTCAAGTGTATGTTGATTTTTTGTTCAAGGGCAGCCTGGGAGCTGCGGAATCATACATAAAGGGATATTGGTCCACCGACAACCTCACAAACGTTGTCCGGCTTTTTGTGAGCAACGCGGATCTCCTCAATCAGCGTTTGGATGCGGGCTGGTCCAAAGTGACCGCTCCGTTGATGCAATTATATCATTGGTTCCGGAAAAATACCCGAAAGGGGAGCAAAAAAAATATCGTTGCGCACTATGACCTGAGCAATGAATTCTTCGGCCTTTTTCTTGACAGGACCATGGGATATTCCTGCGGTATATTTGAACACGAAGACAGCTCTCTGTATGAGGCCCAGGTTGCCAAGTTCGACCGGATCTGCAAAAAACTCGACCTGACTCCCAGAGACCATGTGGTCGAGATCGGCGGCGGCTGGGGTGGCTTTGCGCTGCACGCCGCCCAAAACTACGGGTGCCGGGTTACCACCGCGACAATCTCGGACAATCAGTATCGGTATATGCAACGTCTATTTGCAGAGGCCGCTCCGGTTGATCGTATACAGGTCCTGAAGCAGGATTACCGGGAACTCACCGGAAAATTTGACAAGCTCGTGTCCATTGAAATGATCGAAGCAGTGGGGCATCATTTTCTTGACACATTCTTCGACTGCTGCTGCAGGCTGCTCAAAGCGGACGGCATGATGGCCTTGCAGGCCATCGTTGTTCAGGACCGTGAGTTCAAGCGCCACAAGCACTCAGTGGATTTTGTCAAACGGTACATCTTTCCCGGCAGTTGTATTCCCTCGGTTGCCGCCATTGCCAAGAGTATTGCCAGGAAAACGGATCTCCGGCTTATCCATTTCGAAGATATTACCCCGCATTATGCGACCACCCTGCGGCTTTGGCGGGAAAGGTTTTTTGCCAACCTGGAAAAGGTAAAGGGAATGGGCTTTTCAGATAATTTCATCCGGATGTGGGAATATTATTTTGCTTACTGTGAAGGCGGCTTCCAGGAATGGTACAACGGTGATGTGCAGATGGTCTTCGCCCGCCCGCAGTGCCGCCGCAAGCCGATATTGCCATCTCTGCGCTCATAACCACAAGCTGTTGATGAGAATAAAAAAATCTTCCACCCCAATTAATTTCATCCTCTTTCAGGTGTGTTGGTTTGCCAGTGTAATGGGCGCGGCGCATAATTACGACTGGCTGGGCCCCATCCTTGTCACCATAACCGTGCCGCTGCAAATTTTCCTGCTGACCGAGCGCTACAAGGAAGAAATCTGGTTCGTTTTCATTTGCGGCATCGCAGGTTTCATCCTGGAAACGATCCTTATTCTCGATAAAGTTTACACCCCATTGGAACAAATGGATTTGCTCATCTGTCCTCCCTGGATGGCCGCACTCTGGTTCAATTTCGCCATGCTTGTCAGCATAAGCCTGTCCTGGCTCAAAAGAAAATATCTGTTGGCGGCAACACTCGGAGGGCTTGCCGGGCCTGTTGCATACTGGGGCGGCGAAAAGCTTGGCGCCATTACAATTGCCGATGCTTTCTGGCAAGGCTATTTCCCTTTAATTGTAATGTGGGCCATAGCGCTGCCGTTGCTTGTCCACCTCCACAGCAGGTTGACAGACCAATAGAAGAAACTTCTATTGCAATAATCGATCACTATTCCCGATCCTCGGTTACTCGGTATTTTTTCATCAGTCTGTATTGATCAGGCGTGATTGCGCAATTTCAGTTCCAAAGGATTGGGATTCAGGTAATATTGCCTGGCCAGATACTCTGAACTGTATTTTCGCACGTAGTGGTTGATCAGGGTAACGGGCACTATAAGTGGTATGAGGGTTTGACGGTATTGGTCGATAATTTCCTGCAGTTCCTGTTTTTCATCTTTGCTCAATTGTTTTTTAAAATACCCGGCAATGTGCTGCAGGACATTGACCTGCTTCTTGATTGTCGGTTTGAGCCGCATAGCATCCATGAGACCCTCCTCATAAAGACCCAAGAGTTCATCTATGGGGTGTTTTTTCCCTTGGGCCACCAGTCGACCAAGGCCCTGGTAATGCTTGACAGTGTGGGACATGATTTGCAGCTTGTGGTTGGTATGAAAATTAACCAGGCCGCCCAATGTCGGTTTTTCCTGGAGGAGTTCCCGCCAGCGTTGGAAAACAAAAATCGCTTCAATGAAATTTTCCCGCAAAACAATGTCGTGCAATCGACCGTCTTCCTCGACCGGCAACCGCGGAAAATGGTCCATGAATGCCCGGGCAAACATACCGACCCCGTTTTTGCGCACTGTTTTCCCCTCACCGTAAACCCTTACCCTCTCCATGCCACTGGATGGGGATCTGCTTTTGAAGATAAAGCCGCCAAGGTCTTCCCTTTCGAGTTCTTTGACTTTTATACTGGCCCACCTCTGCATTCCGTCTGTGTGGTCTATGCCGGTTTTAGACGCCACCAGGCGAGGATTTGCCGGGTCGCCTATCAGGCGCATCACCTCCCGGGGAGTTCCCAGGCCGCATTCCACCTCGGGGCAGACCGGTACAAATTCCATGAATTTTCCAAGGGTATCGGTGATAAGTAGGTCATGTTGGTGACCGCCGTTATAGCGAACCTTCTCCCCCAGCAGGCAGGCGCTGATCCCTATTTTGATTGGCTTGATCGCGTTCGACATGGTCTTCCTGTCTTTTAAAGAACTTTATAAGATGTTATGGGGTCAACTGTATTAAAGTAAAATATTACGTTGTGAATCAAGATCTTTTCCTAAAGCTGAAACCTTTAAAGACCTGGAAACCCAGACCTACAGGGGCTGGCCACGCCCTGAAGATGATAAGTACTTCGGGTCTATCCATATTCAGATCCGCTCTATGCTGTAATTGCTCGAAAAGAATAACATCATAATTTCAATTAATCTCTAACCAAGGGAAAGAAGATACGACCGTAAGTTTGAGCCGGTGTCTGTA
>CALZHT010000125.1 GCA_945787445.1 uncultured Desulfobulbaceae bacterium | reverse complement strand
GCCAGGAAACGACTCAAAAAACTTTTTCCGTATTGAAATCATTGCAGTCATAACTCTCTCCAGATCCAAGAATATAAGGATTTTATGAATATAAATACTTCGTATTACATTTTAGCACAGTATGAAAGCACAAAAATGAATCAAATATCAATGTAGTGTAGAAAAAAGAATTTGTTCTGACAAGAAATTAGCAACTAGGCGAACTGGCAAACTGCAAAATGTAGCTCGTATATCTTTTTACGGAAATCCAAAAGAATGATTATTTATGGCAGAGATAGCCATGAGGAAAGAAAGGTTTAAAAGAATGAGTTTTTGAAAAAAATGAAGGGATAGCCGGATTTAATTTTTTGAGCTATGGCATACAGCACAACCATTGTATCCAGCAGCGGGCCATCCTGTATAATCCCATCTGAGAATTGCATCATTCGGAGTGCCATGGGCCCGGTGGCAAGAAATACACATGACAATTTCCTGATTAACGGCAAGGCCGGTTGATAAAACGCTATCGCTAGGGTTGCTGGCCACTGGTGATATTACACTATAATCAACATAACCTGAATATTCTCCAGTATCAACCATATCAATATCTACCGGATGTCGAATCCATGGCGAGGAAAATGAACCGGCTGACACACCGTTTGGCGCCCCTCCATTATGAAAATTGCCATGGCACGTAGCACAGAAATGACTAATGGTTGTGGTGTCAGGATCATTATCAGCGCTTCGTGAAAAACCCTTATATTGATTATGTTCCGTTGCAGTCGGTTGGAATTCATAATCACTATCCTCATAGCCGGCTATACCATTGAGAAACCTGTAGCTCTCAAGAAATGTACCGCCAGTTTTTATCGGATTATCTGCTGCATGATGGCCACCCGCTATGGCTAAAACCTGGTTTGGTTGAGAATTATCACCATGACAACCTGTGGCGCCGGCACAGGTGAGTAGCGATGCTAAATCTACTCCACCGGGAGGAATAGTCCCCAGAGGAGCATCAAGTCCGGAAATTCCACTAACATTATGGCCTTTCCTGTCACTATTGCCACCGGCGAAAGCTACCCAATAAAAATCACCCCCGGCCAATGTGTTCGCAACGCCTGATTCGGTGCCGGTGGTTCCATAATTAGGACCGCTTGTATTATAGACATAGGGCATTGTTGTTCCATCATTGGGTGTTGTGCTCGAATGGCAGCCCACACAGGTATCGCGTAATAATGAACCTTGCATTACTGTCACGCCGGTGGCCAACATGGATTGACCACCTTGACTATTATGCATAGTATGACAATTGACGCAATAATCTTGCGTTCTCGCGTCACAAAAAACGGGAGTCAAGAAAAAAGAAAACAAAACTAAGAATAATGAAGTCCCGATGAGCTTCATCCCGTTCACCTTAGCGGCTAAAAATTTCAACCCGACCATTGCCTTCATCAACTATACATAACTGACCCCAGGGATCAAAACGTAGTTCAATGGGATAGTATAAATTTCCCCGGACATGACCTGAAGTAAGAAATTGATATTTTTCATTACCGTTTTGGTCCAAAACCACAACCGACCCATTAAACCGGTCAAGAATATATAACAAACCCGCCGCATCAAGTTCCAGCGAAAATGGAAACTTAATAGTTTTGCTGTCAATCGGCACCTGGGCCAGCATTTCACCCTGTTTAGTAAAATTAAAAATAGCATTTCGTTGTTGACTAAGCGCCCATATTGTCTCGTCGCGGAGAATAAAGTCAATGAATGGAGACTTGCAATCGTTACATTGCAGCAATCGTAGGGCCTTTATTTCATTGTCGAACGAAAAGATCTTGCCGGTTGCTTTGTCCAATGTGTAAAAAACATCCCCATCCTGTTCCAAACGATGCGGGAAAATTTTTTCCCCTTTATATTCAAGGGTATAGGGTACGACCTTTTTTGAAGAAAGGTCCACGCGCGACAAACTGTTACGGCCCTTTTCAACAACCCAAATTGCACCGCTGGATTCACGAGCCATATCAAAAGGAAGATTGAGTGCATCTCCCGCGCTCAGCATATTCAATAACTTCCCATTTCTGTCAAAAGATACCAAACGGTTGTTTCCTGAATCAACAACATAATAGCGTTCCTTCTCCGCATCTATATAGAGCGCTGAGGGCATATATAAAGCCCCGGCCCCTCCAGAATCGGTACGCAAACTCATGCGCCATTGCCAAGGATTTTTTGCAAAAACATTTCCAGGAAAAATAAACGACAAAAAAATTAACAAATAAAAAATCGTTCTAAGCAAAGACTTAAACTCCATAATTCAATTATAGTACGTCTTATTATATTATATACCGTCTACAAAAACTGGTCAATCTAGCCAATCAATAAATCTTCTGAAATTAAAAAGTTATGATATATAATTATAAATTATAATCTCTAAATAATATCTATTCTGTCAATTAAAATATATCGCAAACAAATAAAGCAGTTACATTATTTGAATACAATTAATAGCTTCGATGGCATTGAATGCAAAGCTCTCGAGAACCATTGTATTTTAATTCAAATTTGAAATGTGTGCCGTGCGAGTAATGGCAACTGACACAACTTACAATCTGTTTAGTGCGCGGATCCCTAATTGTATCCCCAACCGGGTGGGTAAATTGCCCTTGGGTTTCGTGACACGACACACAGGCCTTGTTCCCGTCTCCTTTTAGCATTGCCCATTGGTTGGAACCATGAACATCATGACAGTTTGTGCAGGCGGCAAAATCTTTATGCCTATGGATGCTTTCTTCATATTTTTCAAATGTCCCTGTATGACAATCACGGCAAATCGATTCAATTTTTCCCTTAAGAAGACTTTTCGTATCACCGGCATGGGGCGCATGGCAAATAATACACCCATTTCTGTCAATTTGCGTGATATGTGAATGGGTAGTATTGAGGTGCTTCGTGATAGTCTCATGACATTTTAAACATGTATCCATATCAAGCGATTCCTTGCCATGACAGTCATTACAACCCTTTTTGAAGGGCTCATGCATAACATCCCGAACCAATGATTTATTGTCACTGCCATGGGGATTATGACAGGAAATACAATTTTTGATTTTTCCGGAAAAATCAGCATACTTGGCCTTTACTTTACACTGATTATGGCAAGATCCGCATAATTTATCAGACTCGTTTCTCAGCAGTTGCCTGTACTCACTTTGATGAGGTTGATGACAAACGTTGCATTCACCATTCCCAAAAGGCTTGTGTGTATATTTACGTTCCTGTTTGTCATGGCAAGTAAAGCAATTATCCGCAACATCCTTAGATCGCAACAATCCTTTTTTTGATTGAGAATTGTGGGGAGCATGACAGACGAGACATTGGCCCTGACGAATCGGCTGATGAACATTACCCTGTTGATATGCATCCGTGTCATGACATTGAGCGCAAAGGTTTGCATCCTGCTTATGCAATAAGCCTTCAAATCTGGCTACATGAGGATTATGACAGACACTGCATTTCTCGGTCTGCACAGGAGCATGAATAACTCCACTTGTAAAGTTGGTTTTGTCGTGGCATGAGAAACAGATATTAGCATCAGCCATTTTGGCTCCACCTAGAATAACGAACAACCCAAAAATCAAAACAATTATTTTGTGCCGCATCAATTGCCCCTCCCTGGATGACAAGGACGACATTTACCTTCTGCAAAAGGAGTATGTGTAACCGGAAATAATAATGCCTTCTGGAGGCTGCCATGGGCGTCATGACACTGGGTGCACGACCCGGGGCTGGGTTGGATTTGTCTATGGGATGCTAGAAATGTGTCATTTTGTTCATGACACCTTGTACAAAGTTGAGCAACATCAACATTCAACAATGAAGAATTTTTCGCGGCGTGGGGAGAATGACAATTGGAGCACCTCTCTGTTGCAGGCTTGTGGGCCAAGCCATCTTGCCAATACTTTGACACATCTTTATGACAACTGAAACATAGTAATGGCTGCTCTTTTATGAGATGGTACTGCAGTGGAGAACCATGCGCCAAATGACAGGCACTGCAATTTAATAATTCTATCGGCTGGTGAACAAAAGGACTTTTTTCTATCAATTCCTTGCTTTCTGTATGACACACAAAACATAATTCCCCGGTTTTAGCCTTAAGCACTAAAGGAAAATCAGCAGAATGTGGAGAATGGCAGGACATGCAATTCCCTTCAGTAAATGGTTGATGGGTACCTTCCTCCATTTTGGTTTTCATTGTTTTGTGGCAATCTAAACAAATCTCTCCATTTTCTGTGCTTTTCTTCAATAAAGATATCGCGTCGGCTTGATGAGGATTATGGCAACTGCTGCAATTGCCTTTTGCAAAAGGATTATGGAGACTCAATCTGCTCATTTCATCGTTTTCTTTTGTGTGACATTCTAAACAAAGAACAATTTCCGGTTCACGAAGTAATTTTTTATTAGTTGAATCATGGGGCACATGGCAGGTAAGACATTCACCCTTCGACGCATGGGAGTGTTGGGTTTTTCCTGTAGTAAAATTATCTTTTTGATGGCATTGAAAACATATTTCATCACGTTTCTTTTTCAATAGTGGTTTCTCAGGAGAACTGTGCCCCAGATGGCAGGAAAGACACTCGCCCTGAACAACGGGTTGGTGCATAGAGGCAGCTCCTTCCTTTAAGGACGTATGACAATTTAGGCAAAGTTTCTCTGGAGCTGTCTGCATAATATTGATGAATTCACTAGCATGGACATCATGGCAAGTCGTGCATGATCCTTCCTGTAAAGGAGCATGATAGAAGTCTTGATTTTCCTCTTGAAATTCCATCTTATGGCAGGACTGGCAGAGTGTGTCAGCCGGACCGTTGAGTAGTATTTTTTGTTCGTTAATCTTGTGGCAAACGTTACATTCACCTTTTATGATAGGTTCATGGACATAGGTTTTAAGTAGTGCCTGACCATCAGAGCTATGGGGAGAGTGACACAGGGTACATTTCGATTGCACAGGATAATTATAATGGCTCGCAATAAATAGTTTATCATTATTGGTATGGCAAGAGGAGCACAACGTATCAATATTAGAAATCAGCAATGACTGATAATCACTGCCATGGGAATTATGGCATGTGTTGCACCCTTTTTGGAGGGGAGAATGAATGTTCTTTTTGATAATCTCGCTTTCTTCGTGGCAGGCAAAGCAGGAATCGTTGCCCTCTGCTTTTAAAAGGTTTTCAAAGGGACTGTTGTGGGCTTCATGACAATCCGAACACTGACCTTTCTTTACAGGTTGATGAACAAATTGTTTAGGTATCAGTGTCGAAATATCCTTATGGCAACGGAAACACAAAGTTGGCTGCTCATTACGTAAATAGACACCTCCAATAATGCCATGGGGCAAATGACAGGCTTCACAATTTTTTTTCAGCACCGGGGTATGAACGACTCCCTCGGAATAGGCAGCAGCCATATCCTGATGACAGTCCAAACATTTTTTTCTAACACTTTTTTGGGTCTGTCCCGACACACAGGAAGAAAGGAGTATTGCTAAAAGCAAAAGAATACATGCCAGCCGATTGTCAATTATCCTCATTCTTGTCTCCAAGTTTACGCTTCAGAGAATCCCAGGTATTTTCATTAACAGTTATTGCTGAGTTTGTTTTTAACTTTGCTAGATAGTTTGAACGGATTTGTTCAAATTTATTCTTTTTAATTTTTTCAATAATATCATTCTTAACATGATCAAGAGGCATCGGTGTTGCTTTTTTCTTGCCTAAAAGCTTAACCAGAATCATCTGATCATTATCAGGAAAAGGACGACTTACTTCCCCAACAGTCAAACTCTTCAGCACATTCCTCACTGTCGGCTCTATATTGTCATAAGATAAATTTTCTGTTGGGGTATCATGAAAAAAATATTTCCTTACCGCGGTAAAAAAATCTTCACCATGTGTAACTGCAGCCCAGATTTTATTAATAAGACCTGTATCTCCTCTGACTAGAGCAAAGCTAATTATATCCGACTGCGTATAGCTGGAAATATTTTTTTCATAATAGGCGCCAACATCATTATCCGATACTTTCACTTGTTGCGTGAAGCGGTTTTCCAATTCCTTAATAAGTCTATGTTGTTTATAAAACTCAAAAATCGGTTTTAACGGCGGTTTATTTTCGTAATGTCGATCCAATGACTCCCAATTTATAAGGGCTTGTGAGAGAAAATTATACACTATGTTATCCCGCATATTTCGCAATTTCTCATCATTTAAGTGGATTCGTGTCATTAAATTTTTTTCTTTGTTAATTTTATCAACAAGAAATCGTAGAGGGAAATTGCCCCGATCAGTTGATATAAGCGGTTTTTCCAAATCTTCAGGAGAAAGGTCCTGGATTAAAGCCTTATGAAGAAGGTTGGCATCAATTTGTACATTATATTTTTTCTTTAACGTATCAATCAGGTTACGGGTATATATCCCTTGCTTTTTTTTCCAGACATCATTGGAGACACTTTTCTTAACCGAATTGTAATGATCAGGTTGTTGCAGGTTTTTTTCTTTTATTCTGATAATAACGGCCATTTCACCCATTGGAATTGGTTTTGAAATTTCACCGATCCTCAATCCTTGAATAGTTTCCAACCAGTCTTGATTTTTCTTAAGGGCCTTTGGGATCAGTGTTCTTTCTTCAAAACGCAATACGTTTGACGAGTCTTCTTGACTATCCCCGAAAGAGTCGAAGGATAATTTACCGGATTGTATAGCATTTCGGTTTCTGAAATTTTGATTTTGGAATCGACCGTGTCCTTTTTTAATAAGAGCATTGCCCGGACTTTAAGGAAGGTTTGTATTTTTTTTTGATAGGAAGGGGAACGAAACAGCTCCATGGTTTTGGATTCTTGCGCCAACAGATGCCAATCAATAAACTCCTCCAGGGCGTTGGGCAGAAGACTGTCCGCTTCTTTCCAGCTTGCCCACCAATGGGTAAAATCTTCGCTGGTATACACCTGTTCATTTATTGTGACCAATTTTGGTGGTCCCCATGGCCATGCCAAGAGATTTTCGCTGCTTAACACCAAGAAGGCACTGAGAAGCAGGATTGTTCTTGTCAATCCGGACATTTTTCCAGGCCTTCTACATACCATTTATCAAGCACCTCCCGGACAACAGCTTGGGTTAGCGAAGTTACATTGTTGATTTTACCAAAATGCAAAGCCTTTCGGTAATGTTCACCATCTCTCCGATGGTATGTTGACCAAATTGTTTTACCACTCTTGGCTTCATGAATTTGAAGGTATAAGGTAAGGGATGGGTTGATGGAACGTGACCCTGAGTCCTCAGTCAACTCGACCACCTTGCCTGTGAGAATCAAATGAAGATTTAAAATATCACCTAAAATTTTCATCTGCTCAAAATTAGGCAATTGGCCAGGGTAGACTTGGATTTGTTTGTAAATTTTCCAAATATCGCCCTCTTGTGCGACAAGATAACCACCACTTTTTACAAATTCCGCCAGAAAAATCTTATGAATGATTGTATCACCCTGGGGATATTGTGTTTCATTGATAAAAGGTAATACTGCCACCCGGCATAATTTACCAGGAGGCATTGGGGCCATTTTTTGAAGTTGAGGAGGGGAAGAGAAAGTACATGATGCCAGTATTAAAAGAAAAAAAGCGGCAGAGGCCGTCTTTATAAAAATATCTCTCGAAGAATGCATTATTAATTATTAGTAAAAAAACGAGAAGAAAGCTTGTAGAAAATTAAAATTCCTCAAGCCAGGCTTTGGGGACCGCAACAACAGCTTCTGTACCGGCATCTGCGAGTTCTTCACTCTGTTTTGCGTACATATGGAGATCTTTTATTTCAGTCCTTGTTCGATTCCCAAGGACATCTCTGATTTCTACCACACATTCTACTTTCCGTTTATCATCGGAAGATGGAACCCCAATCCTCACCGGCAAATCTTCCCCATCGGCAACTCTCAAGACCCGACCATCATCCGACCGCATTTCCATGCGCCAGAAAGCGGTAGGAATTTTTCCATCGTTACGGAGATCAACGGTCATCTCGTTTTCCATTTCATTTGTTTCCAAAACCATGGCCGGTGGTGTTTTTGAATACATCACGTGTTTGGAAGAAATACCCATGTTTTTAGCTCGATCCCAAGTCTGTAATACTATTTGATAAATTCCTTCCTCGGCATGTGCACCATTTTTTTGCTTGCCGTTCCAAACAAATCTTTGGGGCAGATTTCCGCGCCCCTTATCACTCATAATTTCATCGCCCCCATCATTTTCAACGGAAATCTTCCACTGCATAATGGGCTCCCGATCAATCATATGCGGTATTATGAGGACTTGGTCACGAAAGGCAACCGTTCCTTGAAGGCTGACACCTTTCAAATCGAGAGAAATTCTTGGTGGTTTACTGTCAACGAGATAATTGCCTACGTATGCTACTTTTTTTCGTCCGGACGGCCAGTTGAGCACTAAAGTAATCGGATAGTTGCCGTCACGATCGGATGCAGTCCAAGAGGCTTCGAATAAATTTGGTTCATAGGTTTCTGAAGCAAGGTACACATGCCCTCTCACTTTAAAATAAACCTTTGGCAGGTCTACTGAGTTCCACGTGGGACGCAGCTTCACTCTACATTTCACTTCTTCACCGGGGCGAAGATGCTGGGGTTCTAAAATAATATTTTCAATTTCAAGAGCAAGTTGTTGCTTGTTATCAAAACTCATTTCAGTTGGCCAACTTGCTAGGCTGTTCCGCCAAAGTATAGGTAATAAATCCTCCTTGGATTTTGGTTCTGCAAGGCCCAATAAATGTTGTTCATCATCACCTGATATCCCAATGCAGTGGCAAGTTTTCTCTCAGGGTGTACCATTTTTTCCCTGCTGGTATAGGAACTGCCCACAAGGATTACATCAGCTCCCAATTCATCCCGAGCCTGTAAAATACAATTTGTATCAAGCAATCCCAAACGACGAATACGGTTTCGCACCAGAAACGAAACAACGTCATCGCCTGAGATAACATCGAGTCCTTTCTTTTCTAACTCCTCGCTCAGCTTGGAGGTAAGTTCAAAGTTAACGCCGTTCAATCCATTACTCAAATCTTCAACAGGAAAAACGGCAACACTCACCGCTTGCGCATTTGGGATGTAACTCAGCGTGAACAAAAAAATATACAATATGAAATGTTTTTTGGGCATGATTTCAATCAGTTTTTAATTTAATTTACTATAAGTATTAACTCTTCTCAGCGCCAGTTCTTTTTATAATGGGTATGGAAGAAAGCAGCTTTTTTACCAGAGAAGATGACACTTTGAAATTTTCTATAGAGGCAAGACCGAAAAGCCGTCGGCGAAAAGAATCTCCTGAGCCATGCCCGCTGGCCTGCCACAAAATCATGGCAGCTCTTGCATCTATCAATCGCAGTGTAAATGAGATCTCCGATGAAGATGAAGTGCTTCTGCCTGTTTCCCCTGCTTCATCGACAGTGCCAATTAAAAAGGCCTGCACATTTAACCGTTGGCCAAGACGTTTGATTGTGGCCTGGTCAATCGGTTTCCCGAATTCGACAGCCTCCTCAAGGAGCACACTGTCCACAAGTCCTTTATCGATAACATCAGCAATGCCAAGTGCTAAAAACTGGGTTATGGTTATATTTCTGCTCCGGTCTGCAGCATAGGAATCATTTGTATTGTTTTCAAAAGGCATAACCGCAATCCGGTTAATAAAAGCCAGATCGACATTTTCTCTCAGATAGGTCTCCGATGTGGTTTTCACACCGCAACCGGCAAAAAATAAACAAAAACCCAAAACGGTAAAAAAATATAGTTTTTGCATCTGATTAACCTTCCTACACTTTTAGAGTGTATAGTAAAATTAGATAATTCATTATTAAAAATTCACGCCCAATGAAGATAGAACCGTGTAGTCGTCCCCTGTTAGCTCTCTTTTCGTATATGTAAAGCTCGAAGACACGGATAAGTATGAACTTATATTCCATCTGAAATTAGAATTCAAGTTTTCGTCACTTGTTATTGTTTCAGTTATGTCATACGACACAAACAATTGGGTGTTGCCGGTAGGGGCTACATTCACAGTTACGGTTAATGCTTTCGTGTCCTCAGAGTTTGTCGCATCCGTATAGGAACCATTTGTCTGGAAAGAGATGGCATCCGACATCCGATAATTAAAAAAAGCATCATAGGTGATTGCCTCTGAGTCATCAAAAATGTTGTCATCGTATGTGCTTCCAATAGTAGCCATAAGCTTTGGGGTGATCCGCGCCGTAAAAGTCAACGAAGCTTCAAACGCCTCAGACTGCGTTGTATTTGTCTCTTCATTTATACCTTTATTATAGCTGAGTCCAAGGCCTGCGTCAAGGTCACGATAGAGCTGCGCTGTCATAGAAGACCAATAATTATCAATAGTTGATGTCTTTTGGTTATCCGAATACGCGTCTGTTCGAGTTCCCTGAATTGACATATCAAGGGTAGGCAGGGGGATTGAAGCAAATTTAATGGAATACGATCGGTTTTTTGTTTCAGGATTTCTCTCCTGAACATTTATAACTTCGCTATAATTGAGCAATGAATTGAAATAGATGGAGGGGTCCCACGTAATCCTCCCTGAATGGGTAGTGCGGTCATAATCCTGGATTAGGATCTCGCTGTCATTATTTTCAAGGGATAAATTATAGGAAATGTCAAAATTTGCCGTCGGTGCATACCGCAAGCCCACATTTGTTTGATGATTGGTGTCATCGTCCGTCACCGCGCCGGTCGAATCAATCTCATTGATTGCTTCAGCCTCTGTAAGGACAATAGGGGTGAGTAAAACAGTGGTGTTGCCGGCAACAAGTTTAATAAATTGATGGCCTTGTGCAGCAGGAATTAAAGATAATTCAAAACGACGCAAGGGAGAACTATACCCCTCCCTTATAGTTATGCTTTCCAGAGTCCAGGTGTCACCGTCAGGGCTGGAATATACTGTCCAGTCAATTGAATTTGCCGTGTTAACACCGATATCAATGTCTGTATACAGGAATATCTTGTCAACGTCCTGGTCATCAACAAAGAAGCCGATATTCATCTCATCGCCTGGATTGATGGTCAAGGCCGGGGCAGTAGTATCGTTGTCCCGAAGGAGGGGGGCGTTGGTTAAGGTTCCTGCAAGTGGGGTAGTATCTATCCCGGAGAGAATTTGCGAGGAGACTTCTATGTCAATCCGGGTGACTGTACCTGAAGCACCGACAACTTCCCGTTGGTGGGTGGAATATTTCTGGGTAAAATTGAAGTGCATCCTGTCTGTCCAAAAAGACCGAGAGAGATCAAGGCTTGCCAAGAATCTTTCTTCATCATCTTCTACCCCACTGACATTATTGGTAGATTCGGATCTATTATAGTTTGCTGCCAGCTTTACGAAATTGAAATCCCATAGCATCCCCACTCGGTTATAGGTATCTTCCAGGTCAAGGGTTTTAGGATCATTGTCATTAAAAGTTTGGTCTTGGCCGTACTGCAGGCTTAAGGAAGGAACATATCTCTTTTGCCAGGCACTCTGCCAGTTGGCATCCCAGGCTCGGGTACTTGTAGTAAAGGACTCGTCAGGTATGTTTTCAGTTGCAGTGCCGGTGAGATTTAAGAGGTAGTACTCATTTTTTAACAGAAAATCCAGGGTGGGTGACCAGATTTCTCTAGTGCCGCTTCCTTCAGTCCATGAGTTATTATACCGTATATTTTCGGATGCTGAAATATATTCGGACCAATCTTGGGTGAGGTTTACATTGAGATTATGAATATTGGTTTGCTGAGCAGGCCCCTCTTTTTCATCTCGATAACTGAAGATACCGTTATAACTTAATGGGGAGGCACATGCCTGATCCAGAAAAATAACTAATGTCAGGAATACGGCAATACTATAGATTAAAAGGCTAATCCGAATATCCCTAGACATTAGAAATCTCAAAATTAAACGATAGTTTTATGGTTTAAACTATTTCATACAAAAGCACAGCCATGCAATTTTGCCCACGAGAATAAAATAATAAGGAAGGGATAATTGCATTCCCTTCCTTATTATT
>CALZHT010000124.1 GCA_945787445.1 uncultured Desulfobulbaceae bacterium | reverse complement strand
GGCCGCAGCCCTGCATTGAACGCGCCAAGGGCAGTCTGATATACGCAGATATGGGTCTCCACCCCTGTGAGCAGCAAAGTGTCAACCGAGGCCGGCAGGTTGGATAGGAGGGAACTGCATTCCGTGTTCGCCATGAAGTTGAATTCTGTTTTGTCGGGGCAGGGAACATCATGGAGCAGTTCGGCAATTTCCGGGACAAAGGGGCCAAGCCCTTTTTTATATTGGGTGGAGGCGAAGATGGGCATATTGAATGCCTTGGCACAATGGATCATGAGCACTGTGTTGCTTACAACCCGGTTAACTTCATGAATAGCTGCCATTAATCGCTCCTGGGGATCGACTACAATTAAGCAGCACCTTTCCGGGGCCAAAAACTCGATTTTTCTGTTGCTCATTACTTGTTTTTCCTTTTGGGTAAGTGGTTAGATCTTTTGCGATTCCTAGCCCGCATTTCTCACAAGTATCGTCGCGAAACGATGTGCCGCGAAGCAAATGCCCTTGGGGTGCAAGGGTAAATGGATACAAGGCGCGCGAAGATTTAGGCGCGCAGGCATACTTGTCCCGCCACATGGCGGGATTGAGCACCTAAATCGAGCGCAACGCAGTAGACATGTGCCATTGCGGCGTTGCAGCAGATGCTGGTGAAAAATGCGGGCTAGTCATGCTCTTCATTAAAGCGTGGAATGGTGAAGGAAAATGTGGCGCCGGCCCCGGCTGAGCTATCCAGCCATATCTTGCCGCCATGGTGCGTGATAATACGCTGACAGATGGCGAGACCAAGCCCGGTGCCCTTGGGCTTTCCTTCCTTGCGGTTGCTGATTTGATGGAATTTGTCAAAAATCCGTTCATGTTCTTCGGGTGAAACCCCTGGGCCATTATCAGCCACCGTGACCTGCAATTCATAGTTTTTCTGCGTGAGGCTCACACGCACCCTGCCTTCTTCCGGTTCACAGAATTTTACTGCATTGGATATAAGGTTGATCACAACCTGGGTAATCCTGTCCCTGTCCGCCATGGCAAACAGGGATTTATCGGGAATTTTTTGTTCAAGGGTAATGGATTTCTGTTGAAAAAGATGGCTGGTTGTGCCTAGGGCATCCCTGATCAGGGCGACAAGGTCGATTTTTTCGATATGCCATTCAGCCTTGCCCGATTCAATCTTGGCAAGGTCGAGGACCTGGTTGGTGAGGCGGGTGAGCCTTTCTGTTTCTTTGACTATTATGGCGAGGAACTTTTGGCGTTCCCCATCATCCATATTTGGATTGTCATGGAGGATTTCCGAAAAAGCGCGCACCGAGGTGAGCGGTGTTCTCAACTCATGGCTGACGGTGGAGACAAAATCGTCTTTTAAGCGGTCCAGCTCCTGAAGACGTCTGTTCGCTTCCTGGAGTTCTCGGGTGGCCTCCACAAGCTCCTGGGATTTCTGTTCCAATTGGTGGCTGTATTCGATGACCTGGGATGTTTCATCAAGAATTTTCATCACCCCTTCCATGCTTAACCCTTCTCCTTTGATGACCGATGACACCATGATGCGAGCTGATGCCGAGCCTATCGCACCGGAGAGTTCCCTTTCTGCAAAACCCACAAGGTTTGAGTCAGCCTCCATATCTTCACGCAGTTGTATGCCGCGCATTTTTGCATACCCTTCAAAGGCCCGGTCGGCCTGTTCTCTGCCGATAAAGCGGGCCACAAGGTTTTTGAGTTCCGCCACCCGCGCGGTGCCGCTCCAGAGCCGGGTATCCTTCAAAGGGCTGAACACATCAACGAATAAAGTGGCCTGGATCTGTTCCATGGGGGACTGCCGGTCATGGATCGATACTATAAAGAGGAAGCCTATATTGACGAGCATGGTCCAGAATGTTGTGTGGGTGATCGGGTCGAACATATCCAAGCCCAGGAGCTGCTGGGGGCGGAGCAATTCAATTCCGAAGGGCCCATATTCGACGAATTGAGAAGATATCCATCCGGCCTTGGCAAAGGAGGGAAGCAGCAGAGTATAGGTCCAGACGATGAAGCCGGCAAGGAGCCCGGAGATGGCGCCGCGTCTGCTCGCCCCTTTCCAGTAAATGCCGGCCAGCAATGGCGGCGCGAATTGGGCGGCAGCGGTAAACGAGATAAGACCAATGGAGACCAGGGCGTAAGCACCGCCGATGAGTCGGTAATAGAGATATCCCAGCAAGAGCACCGCCACGATGCTTCCGCGGCGGATGCCTAAAAGGACGCCGCCAAGATTTTCCTGGGGCAGAGCTTCAATGCGGAGAAGGGCAGGCATGAGCAGGTCGTTGCAAACCAGGGTGGAAAGGGCAATGGTTGCAACAATGATCATGCCTGTGACTGCGGACAACCCGCCGATAAAGACAAAAAGGGCAAGGAGTTCCTGGCTTTCAATAATGGGGACGGTGAGAACAAAGGTGTCCGGGTCAACTCCGCCTTCAGGGAAAAGCAAGAGCCCGGCAAACGAAATAGGCAGGACAAAAAGGTTTATGGCCAGGAGGTAGAGGGGAAAAAGCCAGGAGGCCTTTCTGACATGATCTTCATTGGTATTTTCAACAACCAGAATCTGAAATTGCCTTGGCAGAAAGAGGATTGCCATCATGGCGAGAAAGGTAAGAGACAACCAGTTTGTGTATTCTCCCGGTATGGCTTCAACTTCCATGAGTCGGCTAAGTTCGTCATACACCGGCACCCAGCTGAACAAGTCACCAGGGCCATCAAAGAGAAAAAAAGTGACGAAGATACCCACTGCACTGAAAGCCAGGAGTTTAACTAACGATTCAAAGGCAATGGCTGCTACAACCCCTTCGTGGCGTTCGGTGATATCGATATGCCGGGTGCCGAAGAGGATGGAAAATGCCGCCATGATAAGGGTCACATACAGGGCGGTGTCATAAGGCGCGGAGGCCCGGCTCTGTTCCAGCAGGTTTATATCAGGATAATAGAGCAGAACGTTAAAACTATTGGAAAGCGCCTTGAGCTGCAAGGCGATATAGGGAATGGTGCCGATGACCGCGATAAATGTCACCAGGGCGGCAATTGTTGTCGACTTGCCGTACCTTGAGGCGATGAAATCTGCAATGGAGGTTATCCTGTATACTTTGGCAATCCGGATAATTTTCCGCAGGAGTATCCACCAAAGGGCAGCTATAAGGGTCGGGCCGAGATATATCGGCAGAAAGCCCACCCCGGTGGTTGCCGCTCTTCCGACACTGCCGTAAAAAGTCCAGGCTGTGCAATAGACCGCAATGGATAGTGTATATATATAAGGGTTGCTGATGATTGATTTGCCGGCGTCTGCACGTTTGTCTGCGTAGAAGGCAACAGCAAAAAGGATACCCAAATAGGCAAGAGATACCAGGGTTATTACCCATCCTTCGAGCATCTTAAGCGGAATCTCCTGGAAGTGTTGATTTGTCGGGAGCCGCTCTTTCTTTCTTTTCAAGAATGGCAGCCAGCAGGACAATAAAGAGGACCCAGATAGAAAAGAGGTAAACATAAAGGACCGGCAGAGAAAAGAGTTGGGCTGTGCTGCTGAATAAGGAAAGGATAGGATAATTGAGGGCCAGAAATCCTACCAGGAGCAAGGCAATCAATCGTTCTTTTTGGCGCTTCAGCTCAGCCATGGCTCTTTACGTCTCCGGGTGGAATAGAACTGCGTTAAAAATTTGCCTGCCTTTTGCGCACTTCTATCATTTTGTCAGAGGCCTCCATCGCCTGCCCCAAGGTGGTTATGTCTTTTGCTTCAAGCAGGTTGATGAGCCGGACAAAAATTTCCGCTGTCATCAGGGCATCACCCATGGCGGTATGCCTGCCGACCACCTCCACGCCAAGGCGGCCGGCAATGGCATCAAGCGTATGATCCGGCGTATGATCATGCAGAAATACTGAGAGGAGTAGGGTATCCAGAACAGGGTTGTTGAACTGCACACCTGACACCTTTTCCTTCATATGGATGAATTTCATGTCAAAGGCAGCGTTGTGGGCGACCAGTACGTCTCCGATTACGAATTCATGGAATTTTGGCAGTATTTCCTCAATAGTTGGCGCATTTTTGACCAAATCGTCGGTGATGCCGTGAATGCGCACCGATGCTGCAGGAATGGGACGTTGAGGATTGACCAGCTTTTGGCAGTATTCGCCCTTGAGGATTTTCTTGTTGACTATGCGAACACCTGCAATCGCAACAATTTCATCACCCCCCGAGGGCTGCAGGCCCGTGGTTTCCGTATCAAAAACCACATAAGAGAGGCTTGACAGGGGACGGTCGGCCAAGATGCCGAGGTCGCGTCGTTGATCAGCAATACTGAAATCATAAAACTCCGGCCGCCCAGGCATCTGCTCCCATTTTTCCTGCCATTGTTTGGAAGAGGAAGGCACGGGAATGCGAAGGAGCGCCAGTCCTTCTTGCATGTGGGGCTGGCTCCAGACGTCGCTTTGATGTTGCGCGAGGATTTGGGTGATGGTCTGCTCACCAATGCTTTCAGGCAATCGTTCCCGGAGCCAAATTTCCAGTTCAGTGGAAGGAACTGGATCGCCTTTCCAGATGATATCCAGATATACCCTGCGGTCTCCCATTAAGGCCTCAATCTCAAAATGGGTAATGGACTGAATTTCCTTGAGCCTGAGAATAAAAAATTCGAGCACGAGCATCAAGGAGAAGGTATCTGCTTTGAGCCACAGCGGGATTCCTTTGATGGATACAGTAGGCGGATGTACTTTTTCTTGAAGACGGCGACTTAAATATTCGACCAGATCGGCGGAATAGATATCTGCAAAAGGCCACTGCATGATGTCCAGTGAGCGGAACTCCCTGATCATGGCTTCGAAACGGTCGGACAGGGTGATGCTTTCCTGGACAATGACATTTTCGAAAGCACTGCGCATCACCGGCTCAATCAGTTGATTTGCGGCAAGGTTTTCCGCTGCTGCCCGCAGGTTGGCCAAAGGCGCGCGCAAGGCTTCCACCGATGATTGTAAAATATGATTGCGGCGCTGCATGGTGTCGATCTGTTCCGTGATGTCCTCGAAGGTTACAACAAACACGGACTTTATCCGGGACACCGCAGGGATAAGGGACATGTGGCAGTGCAGCAGCCCGCCTTCCCCAACTGTCGTGCAGAGAAACTGTTCCTCATCTTCCGATGCCCGTATACCATCGGCCTGGCGGTAACGCAAAAGCTCCAGCGCATATTCCACAGGGCCCCTTGAGCAAAAGGAATATAATGATCTTCCCAAACCGAAAGTATCGCTGTTTTTGAAAATCCTGAGCGCTGCAGGATTGTAGAGAAGTATATTGGCTTCGTTATCGCACACCACCACTCCATCTTTCAGCTCACGAAGAATTGTTTCAAGCCACTCTGTGTCCTCCATGCCGGTGGCCAGAGCCTTGGTGACCTCACTCCTGGCTGTATGGAGTGCAACGCCCAGGGTATGGACGGCATCAGGCAGGTCGCCAAGAAGATGAAAATCGGGAAGTTCAAGGGTATGCGATGGATTGGTGGAATGGATGATTGCAGCGCCCTTGGACAGGGAAGCCAAGGGGTGTATCAAGGCGTGGTCCACGAAGGCCCAGAAAATTATCAGTATAGATGAAATAATGAAGGCAATGCCGGCCACATAGAGAAGCATCTGGCCCTGCTGGACAGGATCATTGATGAGCGGGTAAAGCAGCCGCGCGAGTCCGCCAAGCATGGCAAATTCAAGAATCACGAAACCTGCCAGGAGGCCCCAGAATTTTTTCTTATTGGACATCAACGCTTCATCCGGATGGTTATTTCGTGAACAGTTCCTACCCAAAATTGCGAACTACAGCAATTTTGCGGTAAACGCGACTTCGTCGCTATAAAGTTTCAATTAGGCCTAGCGTCTACCGTAACAAATTGATTTAACAAGATAAAAATAAACATTGACAAAATTTTTGTTATCTTTAAGCGCAGAGCGCCTAATACTGTAATCCGTAAATTTGATGAAATCGTAAATAATACTATTTCTTATTTGTTAATCAGGTGAGGCGGTCTCAGACCGCATCCCTGTTCAGGATGTTTCTTACTTTATCCATAAGTTCCCGGGTGGCAAAGGGCTTGGTAATATAGTCATCCGCCCCGAGCGCGAAGCCTTTCTCTCGTTCAACCGCCCGGCCCTTTGCCGTGAGCATGATGATAGTAATATCCTTCCAGGCCGGATTTGCACGGATAGTCTGGCAGACGTCATAGCCATCACGTTTCGGCATCATCACATCGAGGAGAATGAGATCAGGGGGATTGTCCTCCACTGCCTGCAGGGCCTCCTCGCCATTGCTGGCTACGCGGACGGTGTATCCCTCCTGTTTAAGGAGAAATTCTATGGAAAGAACAATGTTGGGGGCGTCGTCCACCACTAATATATTTTTCGACATGTACCAGCCGCTCCGGATGTATCAGGCAGGGAACGTTCAACATTGGTAAGAAAGTTTCAATTTTGCTACTTTCAAAAGGTTTGTGACAAAAAAGCCTGATAACTCTCCTGAATTGTTTTATAAATATATCTTCAAAATATTAATTAACGTATTGTATGTCGCATGTTAGCCTAAAGAAAACAGCTATGCAAGAAGAAGGGATTCCAGGCCATGTAAAAAGCTTGCAAGCGAACCATAAAGGATTTAATTATCATCCTTATACCACAGTGTGGTACTTTCCCGGGCCGGGGTTATTTGGGAGTTTTTCTTCTGTTAGTCGAGGTGCGCCTGATGTTTCAATAAGGGAAGTGTAAACGATCACAGGGCACGGCATCTGCTTTGTCATTGTCCTGTTCGCATACCGATGTATAGCACACAGGCCTCTTTCGCGCATCTCCCCCACCCTGTAATCGCTTATAGGATGGGAGGAGCTCTAGCCCTAGTTGCTTACCCCAAGATCGGTTATAGGGATGTTATGCCAAAAAAGAAATCCACTTC
>CALZHT010000123.1:3712-11717 GCA_945787445.1 uncultured Desulfobulbaceae bacterium | reverse complement strand
AAGCTCTTCACTCAAAAGTCGACTGATTGAAGTAGATTGTTTTGCTGCAAGTATCCGGGCCTTTTGCAGCAATTCCTTTTCCACTGAAATAGTAATATTCTGTTTCATGTCAATCTCCGGCAAGGCTTGAGAAATAAGGAAAGTTTATATCACATATTTATGTGTAGCACGTATTTTACGTGAAGTCAAAGATTTCTCTTGTGAATTAAGGTCGGAGCACAGTAATATCAAGAAATAATTGCAAAAAAGCTTTGATAAAGGTCGGTTTTAGGGCTTAAACGAACCTTTTTTGGGTATAAAATGGATAGTATAATAGAAATTATGTCATGGAACTTTTCTTAAACGGCCCTTCTATTCGGTATCAAAAAGAGCCGTTTAAGGCCAAAATAAATCCTAAATATGGCCTTTATATTCATGATATCAATTGGTTATCGTTGTTCGACCCAATACCACACCATGCCCATACCGACTCCGTCACACCGATACCTTGAAAAGCGCGGCGGCCTTGACGCGGCAATTTCATTGGCGCCGCTGGTGATGCAGGATGTTCACCTTCGACAGGAGTTGACACTTTGACGCTATGACACTATGACGCTATAGTGCTATGATACATAAGGAGGTGACATTATGGCTACTCAAACAAAACGAGCAACTATTTATTTTGATCCTGATTTGCATAAAGCATTACGGTTGAAGGCAGCTGAAACTTCCCGCTCAATAACAGAACTTGTTAACCAAGCAGTTAGAGAAGCACTTTCCGAGGATGCTGAAGACCTGGCGGCGTTTGATGAAAGGAAAAAAGAACCTCTCGTCAGTTATGATGAAATGGTGAAGAGGTTGAAAAAAGATGGCCTCATTTAACTTATCAAAGATTTCTCAAAGCCTTTTTTTTTACCAAATATTCTCAATGCATCAAAGAGAGGATGGAAAAATGAAAACTTTTGCCGATAAAGCATATGATCTTTTAAGGAAGGTGCCTAGAGGGCGCGTAACGACTTATAAAGAAATTGCCCATGCCCTGGGAACCAGAGCATATCGGGGGATTGGGCAGGCCATGCGAAGAAACGGAACCGCTATACAGAAAAAAATAAAAATGCTCAAAGACGAAGGGATCGAGTTCGACGGAGGAAAAGTAAGGAATTTTGAACAAGTTCTTTTTCGATTCTCCTAGTACCTGAATTTTGCATGATTAGAGATTATAGTAGCCTCATGGAGTCATTGCGTCTGCTGAATCCCCCCATACCTAACCTCAATATCTCACCTCCGAAGACATCGGTCGCATAGAGTTATACACAACGCAAAAAGTCCTATCCATCTTGCCATGCTGCGTCACTCGCTGCGGTGCCTGCTCACAGCGCTACAAGGCTGCTCCGCCGGCTCCTCGCTCGTTCCTTGCCTGTTCAATCGGCAAGAACTTTTTGCGTTGTGTATAGATGCTCCATAAAAAGCCCCTCTTTCCCCAGTGACTCTTTATAACTGGCATTGTGAATCACTAATGTGTTATGTTGCCTAATAATTCTGAGAGTTGGTATGAGCTGATACTTTTTTTCAACCAAAAATGACTTAGAATAATAAGTCATTGAGGACACCCACTCTGTTCAAATGAAAAAAAATTGAAATGATTTTTAAGGAATCAAAGATCC
This sequence comes from uncultured Desulfobulbaceae bacterium, assembly GCA_945787445.1. GTDB lineage: Bacteria > Desulfobacterota > Desulfobulbia > Desulfobulbales > CALZHT01 > CALZHT01. The sequence continues at coordinate 10,074 of CALZHT010000123.1, read as the reverse complement.
TTTTTTCTCATCCTGGTTGGTGCCTTTTTTTGTAGACAAAGCTTTATACCCCAAACCAGGCAAGATATTACGATAATCCAGTCGCTACATCAAAAAACTTCATGAAACCGTTCATTACTATTCTGCGATACGCTTTGGCCGCTATCTTTATTATAGCGGTCTTCGCCCTGGTATTCTGGTTTCGAAATGATCTCTTCCGCACAAAATATCTCGACGAAATATTGGCGAAGAATCGCCTTGTAGTGTTGACACGCAACGCATCCACAACATTTTACGAAGGTCCGGAAGGACCGGCAGGATTTGAATATGACCTGGTCAAAGACTTTGCAGACCACCTGGGAGTAGAACTCGAAATAAAAATAATCGACTCCATCTCTGATATCCTCCTTGCCATTAACCGTGGCGATGGCGATATTGCCGCCGCAGGACTGACCCGCACCGACCTGCGCCAAGAAAAATTTCTCTTTGGACCGGACTATCATACCGTGCAACAGCAAGTAATATATCGCAGGAACAACAAAGAACCGGCAAAAAGCCCTGTGGAACTGGCAGGCAAGGATCTCCTTATCATAGAACAAAGCAGTTATGAAGAAAGGCTCCGTGAACTGCAGAAAGAAATCCCCGATCTCAATTGGGATACTACCCGCGATCTTTCCACCGAGCAAATCCTTGAAAAAGTGTGGAAGGAAGAGCAGGAATACACAGTGTCGGATTCAAATATCTTTGCCATCAATCGCCGATACTTTCCTGAACTTTCCTTGGCCTTCCCCATAAGCGAAAAACAACCCCTGGCTTGGATCATCAGGCCCAATGCTTTTGATCTGCTGGAAGAAATCGAAAAATGGCTGGATAACTACGAAAATTCCGGACGTCTGGCACAATTGCGAGACCGCTATTACGCCTTCACAGAAATATTTGATTTTGTCGATCTTGCCATCTACCATCGGAGGATCGACAAGCGTCTTCCTCACTATAAGGAACTGTTCCAAGAGGCAGCGGAAAAAACAGGCCTTCCCTGGGACCTGCTTGCCGCCCAAGCCTATCAGGAATCCCATTGGAATCCCAAAGCAAAAAGCCCGACAGGTGTGCGGGGCATAATGATGCTTACTTTGACAACGGCAAAATCAGTAGGGGTGCATAACCGACTAGACCCTGCCCAGAGTATTTACGGCGGCGCCACGTATCTTGCCCGCATCATGAAGCAAGTGCCGCAGTCTGTTACAGGAGATGATCATCTCAAATACGGCCTTGCCGCTTATAATGTCGGCATGGGCCATATGCTGGACGCCCAGATCCTGGCAACACGGCTAGGTAAAAATCCTGATTCATGGAACGAATTGAAAACGGTTTTACCGCTTCTATCGCAAAAAAAATATTACAAAACCGTTCGTCACGGTTATGCCAGAGGCTCGGAACCAGTAATATATGTGGAGAGGGTATTTAATTACAGAGATATATTACAGCGGAAAATGGATAGCGATACTTCAAGGATGGCCCAAGCCCGGTATACAGACTGACATGATCACGCGCAGGTAAGCGACCGAAGGGAAACTCCGGATGCGGTGCTGCTGAACGTTTACTATCCTCCGGACGCAAAGCCGGGATAGAGCGCCATGCCGCCGTCAACCAGGAGACTTGTGCCATGCACGTAATCCGACGCATCGGAAGCGAGCCACACAGCGGCCCGGGCAATGTCAACCGGTTCGCCTACTCTATTGTAGGGGATCAGGTTCAAAAGATTCGCTTCAGCTTCAGGCGTTTCCCAGGCCGGCCGGTTGATCGGGGTTTTTATGGCGCCCGGGGCGATACTGTTTACCCGTATTTTTTGTGGTCCCAATTCCTGGGCAATGCTTTTCATAAACAGCATGACTCCACCCTTAGACGCAGCGTAGTTCACGTGCCCGGCCCAAGGGATTATCTCATGGACCGAGCTGATAAAGATAATTTTCCCGAGGGCACTGGACCGTTCCGGTACTAAACCGCGCCGCAGAAATTCCCGTGCCGCTTCCCGGGCACAGAGAAAAGCGCCGGTCAGGTTTATCCCAATAACCCTGTTCCATTGGTCCAGGGTCATATCCAGAAAAGCCGCGTCCTTTTGCACGCCGGCGTTGCTGACCAGGATGTCCACAGTGCCATAGGTATCGATTGCCTCCCTGAACATGGACGCAACATCTTCTTCGCGGCTTACATCGGCCTTGACGGCAATGGCACTGCCTCCGCCCTCGATTATCTGGTGGACGACTTCATTCGCCCCATCCCGGTTTCCGGCATAATTTACCACCACGTTGGCTCCGGCAGCCCCCAGCTCCCTAGCTATCCCGGCGCCGATACCGGAGCTTGATCCGGTGACAATGGCGGTCTGTCCGGTTATTTTTTTCTCATTTACTCCATGTTCACCAGTCATTTGGCTTCCTCCTCGCATGCTACATCTTCCCCGCAGGTACAGGCTCGGCCCTTGAAGCTGAAGAAAAACTTCAGGCCTTTTTTGACCGTACTGGAAAAGATCTTAGGGGTAAACACCGACCCCACCACCTTTTTGTTGATCTCGCCCAGCGTGGGATAAGGGTGGATTGCCGAAGCGATCTTTGACAATCCCACTCCGCCGTTCATTACTGCCACCCACTCGCTTAATAGATCACCGGCATGGGGCCCAAGGATCTGGACACCAAGAGGTTTTTCCTTCTTGTCCAACAGGAGCTTGATCCGGCCGATACTTTCACCCTCGGCAAGGCCCCGGTCATTGCCGGAAAACTCTTCCTGAAAAACCGTATAGTCGATGCCGGCCTTTTGGGCGGCCTTCTCGTTCAAGCCTATACTCGCCAGCTCCGGATGGGTATAGGTGCACCAGGGCACATACGTATAATTCGTTTTCTTCGGCAGATGAAAAATGGCGTTGCTCAAAACCACTCCACCCTCATACCCGGCCACATGGGTGAATTGATAGCCGCCGTTAACATCTCCGGCCGCATAGATATGCTTGTGACTGGTCCTGAGATAATTGTTCACCTTGATCCCTTTGCGATCGAAAGGAATATCGATTTTTTCGAGCCCAAGACCGGCCACGTTAGGCGAGCGGCCAAGGGCCACCAAAAGCGTCTCGGCCTTGAGCGTCTGGGTCTCGCCTGCCGCATTTTTGATCACCACTTCACGCTCACGGCCCAGATCGCCGACCCGGACGACCGAAGCGTTCATCTGAAAGGCAACGCCTTCTTTCTCAAGCTCCTGTTTGACGATATCAGCCATATCCCGGTCTTCCTTACTGAGGATCTGACCGCTGCGCTGGATCACCGTCACCTTGGTGCCAAGCCGGCAGAAGGCCTGCGCCATTTCGGTGGCAATGGGACCGGCGCCGAGAACGATCATCGAACCGGGAAGTTTGTCAAGATAGAAGATGTCGCGATTGGTCAGATAGGGTGTTTTGTCGAGACCTTCAACTGGAGGAACCGCCGAAGAAGAACCGGTGGCGATCACCCAGGTACGGGCGGAAATGGCTTTGCCATTCAATGAGATAGCATGTTCGTCAATAAACTCCGGGTCCCCGAACTCCACTTTAGCCCCGAGCTTGCAGAACCGCTCCACCGAGTCATGTTTCTGGATAACGCTGATCACCGATTTGATCCGGCTGGAGACATCTTTGAAATCCACCGGTGGTGGTGAAAGAGCGGGCAGGCCGAACTGGGGTCCGTTTTTCATCAGGTGATAGACATGGGCCGTCTTAATCAGGGTTTTACTCGGTACGCAGCCGTAATGGAGACAGTCGCCGCCGAGCGCCTCTTCCTTTTCCACCAGTAGGGTTTTAGCGCCAAGTTGTGCCGCCCCCGAAGCTACGGTGAGGCCGGCGGCGCCGCCACCAATGATCCCGATATCATAATCATGGTCAGCCATATTGGATCTCCTTTTCTCTTTTATTTCTGATCGGATATATTGTCAGTGTACCTGTTCATTAGGGGCAAAAACTTTGTGGCAAATACCGCCGTGTAAACGTGCAGCAGTGCCGGAGATGCTTTACGCGTTGAGCCTGCGAAATCTCGCTCAGCAGGGAAATTGGCCTGTACACTATAGCCCCTCTATGTGGACAGGCCGATGACAAAGCAGATGCGGTGCTGCTGAACGTTTACAATATTTGTTGCCCATAAAAAGCAGCGCCCCAGAGACCGCTGTCCTGGTTATCGATGAGAAAAACCGGGATCTTTGCCAGCACATGCCCCATGGTTGGTGAGTCAAGGAACGCATGCCTGAAATTTTCATGGGTGAGCATTTCCGGAGTTCGGGCCGCCACCCCGCCGGCAATGTACAGACCGCCTCGGGCCAGAACTTCAAGGGCATAATCCCGGCAGACGCGACCGTAGAATTTTGCCGCCCAGGCCAGGGTTTCGGATTCCTTTTCTTCTGCAAAGCGAGCAGTCACCTGTTGAGGTTCAAGATCTTCGCCGGTGAGAAACCAGTGGATATAACGCAGGCCGCGACCGGAAACCACCAGATTGCCGGTGATATGCTCCAGGCCGCTTTTTTCCCGGTAAAACTCCTGAAACGCGATCTCGCGTTGGGTTAGAAATGGAAAAAAAGCGTGCCCTCCTTCGGAAGGCAGGGCCAGATATTCTTTATCCGAGACCTGTACTAAAATTGCCTTGCCAAGGGCGGTGCCGGCACCCAGCACCCCGATGGCACCGTCTGCAATAATTTCTCCGGCCAGAATAGTACGGGCGGATTTCCCGATCGGAGACCGGCAAGCATAGGCCTGGGCGACAAAATCATTGATCAGGTACGCCTGCTTTACTTTTTTTTCGTTCTCTTCTCTTGTAAGATCAATATCCCAGGAAATATAGGGCGGGGCGCAATAATTCCCTCCTTCCACCGGTCCGGCCACCGCGATGACCGCAATGTCGGCTTTGTCGGCAGGGAGAGTGAAATCGCTCAATCGTAATTGTTCGAGGAGTTCGGCAAAGGATTCGGCCTCGGTGGTGGGCAGCCATTTTGTGCCCACTAAATCAAGTGTTGTCTTCAGATCAGTCTGAAAATGGGCAAAGCGACTGTTGGTGCCGCCGATGTCTGCCGCTAGAATTGTTTTAAGCATTATTCATTACCCATCGGTTTTGTTAACTGCATTCATGGTGCCACGTAGTTTTCAGGATTTCATGTGGGAATTTGCCTTGTCAAGATGTTTGTCGTGTCCTTGGTAAGTTATGCATCAATTGCCTGGCAGGCTGACCGCCTACCTTATTGTTCCTGTTCAGGTGGAGCCCCGGCCGGCACAACAGCCAAAACAATGATCACTGAGAACTATTTCCCGTTGACACAGACTGTCATAATCAAAATCTCTTATGTGCCCGGGGCAATCCTCCGACATTCTCAGACCGGCAATTTGGTTGAAGTCACAATCAGAGAGTGTGCCGTCCCAACCAACGCTCACCAGCCGCCTGCACATGATGCCGTCTAGCGTGGCAGGATTAAAGGCATCCACAAGTTTTCTAAGATACTCATCGTAAATACCGGACCGCCGCAGGAAATTTTTAAATCTTCCCAGAGGCATGTTAGCCAGGGTGTAAAGGTGAGTGAAGTGAACATCGTACTTTTCGAGGAGCTCTTGCCGATATTGCTTTTCCAGGGATTCCTGGGAAGGCGGCAGGAAAGCGCCTCTGGGATTATAAACGAGATGTACTTGCAACTCCGAACCTTGGTGCCCGTAGCCTAAGTGGTTGAGGAGTCTCAAGGCCTTGATACATTGTGCAAATACTCCATCTCCCCGCACGCCGTCCACATTTGCTGCGCGGAAATGAGGAAGAGACGCAATTATCTCAACCCTGTTTTCACTGTAAAAGGCCGGAAGATTAGCCAGCCCTTGCTCAAAGAAGACCGCCAAATTAGTGCGCACGATAACATGGCAGCCCATGATCCGGGCAATTTGCACCAGAGAGTGAAAATCCGGATGCAACTCAGGCGCCCCTCCGGTGATATCAAGAGTCTGTATAGGTGATTCATTGAGAACGCGGATGACTGCTTCGATGTTTTCTCTGGCCATCATTTCGGTTCGGTGCGGGCCGGCCTGCACGTGGCAATGTTTGCAAGCCAGGTTGCAACGGTAACCGAGGTTCACCTGCAGGATATCTATCCCCTTGGAGCTCAGAGGAAACATCTTCATTTCTCTAATTGTGTTGAGAAATTTACCGGGATTATTCATCGCATTACCACTGGACATTGCATGCCCCTTTTTTATCATTTTCTGGTTTCATTCCAAACTGTTGCCTGTGCAGAGAATACTCCTAAGTACTCAAGTTCATAAGTTCGGTGGACATATACTGGTCAGTTTCATAGACAAACCACAGAGAGCACAGAGGGCACAGAGAATTATATCGTAAACCTTC
>CALZHT010000123.1:0-3678 GCA_945787445.1 uncultured Desulfobulbaceae bacterium | reverse complement strand
ATGTTGATTCGAGCAAACCGGGACCCAAAACACGATGGGCTTCTATGGCACACCCAATTACTTTTCCTGTAAAAGGATCCTTCTTCATTTTTCTCTGTGCTCTCTGTGTCCTCTGTGGTAAAAATATTTACGTCACCATATTTACGAATGTGTGTACTTAGTCTAAGTGTTTGCGCAACTTACATCCACAACCTCCCTTTCCATGCTGAGGACAATTACAGGTAGCACCGCAGCTGCAATTTGTCGGTTTTCCACTGCCGACGCTTACATCCTTTACATTTTCAAAATTAAGATGGATCCATGCTGAATGGGCTGGAAAATTGTCAGGATCTTTTTCCATACTGTGGGCGACAAAATGGATTTCTTTTTCAGCCGCTGCGGCGATGGAGCCGTTAGTTGGATCCTTAGGGCTGAAAAAATCGCTTTTATCCTTATTATAGATGGCCCTGGTCTTGGTATCTCTGGTGCGCTCTGTATACATGATATGGCCCATTAAATTCTTGTACACCTGTGCACCATTGACATAGACATCTGTTTCTCCCCATGCTCCCAGATAGGTCCGGGTTTTCGGCATCACCGGCCCATCCTGTTTGGTATTCCCATGCAGGTAAATGAAGTCTGCAACACCCCCTTCCTGGAAAGGAGCCCCGCCTTTTTTGACCCGAAACACCAGCATGATATCGCCTGAATAGGTTACGTCTTTTTCAGGATTGATGGTTCCCTGGATCTTGACAATACCGGTTCCGGTTTCTTTTTCAGCGTCCATGATTACTTCGGCAGATCCAAGCAACGGTGTTACCCTTGATCCATTGTAGCTGAAGTTATCGCCGTAGCCGCCAATCAATAGTGGTCCATCTGCGGCAAGATGCCACAGCGGATTATACTGTCCGTCAAATCCGAGCACGTCGGCAGTTGCCATTGTGCCCATTGATCCGTGCCCTTCGTCCGCAAGAGAAGCGAACGGCAGGATCAGCGCCACCCCAACCAACAATAATGTCTGTGATAAAACTTTTTTAAATTGAGACATAATGCTCTCCTGTTGTTTTGTTTACATTATCTGCCTCATGCAGAAAAAATCAGCTTCGGTCTATATGTTTTTGTCGTGCAAAAGCATAGATCCTTACACGAGAGAGATGTTTATTTATGAAATAGGGAGGTGTGCAGTGGAATGCACTACAGTAAAAGAACTGGGCGGCGGATTATTTGTGCAGGCTTTTATTTATTGTTTTTTCCAAACGTTTCTTTGTTTCGGGCGGCATGGGAGAGGGAGCGTCGCCATCGGACCGGAGTTCCTGAAAACTACGAAGCGTCTCACGCAGACCAAGCAGCTGTTTTCTGTTCCTGGAGCAGAGCGTACACATGAGGAGATGAACCCTTATACCGAACCGTTGGTACAAGGGTAAATCCTTGTCCATTGACTGAGATACCAGTTCTGAAACCTTCTGGCAGTTGAACATCCAGTAATTCATTATTTTCCCTCTACTTCTATGTCACCAAACCAGTTGAGGCCAAGGCAATGCTTTAAATTCATCCGAGCGCGATACAGCATCACCCAACAATTAGTCGAAGATATATTGAGAACCTTACAGATTTCGCTGCCGTCCAGACCATCCATCTCCCGTAGCATAAAGGCCTGGGCCAAACGGGCGGGGAGCGCTGCCAGACAGTCATAAAAAATCTTCCAGAATTCCTTTTTGTCTAAAAGCGCTGAAGGGTCGAATGTCCAATGCCCCGGACCGGATCGCCACTTCCCCTTTTCGTCAAAGAAGTCATTCGATGAGTCCATATACCCATCTATGTTATCAGTAAGTTGCTCCCTGCTCTCTTTTCGCAAATAGTCGATGATTTTGTGTTTCAGGATTCCAGTGAGCCAGGTTTTTTCGGAGGATTGCCCCTTGTAATTACTGCGGGATTTGAGAGCGGCCACAAAGGTCTCTTGCAGAAGGTCTTCAGCAATTTGCGGGGAGCGGACACGGTACAGGGCATAGCTGTAAAGGCTGTCACCATACAGGTCGACCCAATCTTCCGGAGAGGTACCAGGCTGTGTCTTTCTCTGCTTTTCTTCAAATATTCCCATGCCGATTCCAACGTACCAACTGTAGGTCCTGATATTACTGATCTTTGCTGGTGAGCAGTTTAAAGCTCTTTTCCATATTCTCGGGGAACTTGGGATGTTTATGACGTATTATGCCTTTGGAATCAATTAGAAAAATGGTTGGCACCCCCCGGACCTTAAATAGATCGCCAATCTCAAAGTCATGATCGAAACCGGAGGGAAATAAAAACTCCTTTTTCATCCAGTATGCCCTCGCCCTTCTCTTGCTATCGTTGATAGCAGTATTGATAGCGAGAAACGCCAGGCCCCTTGGAATAAATTTCTTAGCCAACCGGTTGACTGCGGGAAGTTCCCGCATGCAATCGGGGCACCAGGTATTCCAAAAGATCAGCATCAATGGTCTTCCTGCTAAGGCTTCACTGGACGAAGTACTGCCGTCAAATGTTTGCATGACAAAATCCGGCATCGACTCACCCACCTCGGCGCCCCCAACCGGGGAAACCGCGACCAGCAGAAAAGCGAGCCCCGCCAATAAAATTCTTGTGAATCCCCTTGATCCTGACATGTTATCCATCCTTATTTCTCAGCGTTCTCTATGTCTCCACGATCAACGCTCACATTAAAACCAGGCCTGCCCGGCCTTGATGAGGTAATATTCCGCCAGGACCAGCATCAGCAGGCCAAGAACCTTCTTTACAATAACCATCCACCGACCCGGCTTGGGCAGTGTAGCAGCCAGCCCTGAAAATGTTCCGAAGGCTATGAGAAGCAAACCCATGCCGATGGAAAAAGAGAAAACCAGGAGGCCTCCGTAAACAACACTTTGGGTCGTGGCAACATACGTCAGCACACCGAAGAGCACCGGCGAAGTACATGGTGAGGCCACCAGACCCGAGAAAGCGCCAACCAGGAAGGCCCCGATTATGCCTCCCACCGCCGGTTCAAAAGATTTACCTGACGTCCAAACGGGAAACGGAATTACCTCAAGAATGTTCAAGGAAACCAGGATCAGTATATTGGCCACAACCAACAGGGCCCAAGGATTGGTGCTGATCTTGCCGAAAAAACCGCCGGTGAGGGCCGCGATCATGCCCAGCACTGAATAGACTGCTGCCATGCCTACGACATATGCAAGGGAGAGGGAAAAAGACCGCATCCGGGTTTTCTCACCCACTGACCTGGAGCCCACATATGCTGATACAATTGGGATCATGGGGTAGACACAGGGAGCAAGACTGGCAAGAACCCCTCCACCGAAAGCTGCGCCGATAGCAACCAGCGGCGATCCGCCAAGATATGGTTCAATACCGGTCATGGGGTAATTTACTCCTTGTCGCGCACTAAAGGTCGGTGGCTTCTCGTCACTCAGTGTTGTAATTTTAATGGTGGTGGCCGCTTTTGCGGTGTTCCACTCTGTGGCTTTCTTCTTCGATGTACTCGAGAAGAGCCTGGATTTCTTCGTCATTGAGCCGCAGGTTGGGCATTCGTAAGTTCTTGTATTCGGCAAGCAGGGACACGGCCAACGGATCTTTTTCCGCCAGCATCTTGTCCGGCTCCTTCACATAGCGGCTGAGCCAGGCCCGATCCCGCTTCCGGGTCACATGCAACAGATTCGGCCCCAA
>CALZHT010000122.1 GCA_945787445.1 uncultured Desulfobulbaceae bacterium | reverse complement strand
CGCCTCTCCATCATGCAAGCAGCGAGTTCCGTGTTTTTGACCGAGATGTGTTTTGTTGTCTGTGGCTGGATGCCCACTGAAAAAGTACATCCCCTTGATGATACCTTGCAGGAGATGTTCAAGGGGTGCGTGTGTATGGCGGAAAAGGCAATTAAAGAGGAGGATCTTGACAGGGTGCCTGTTGTGTTGAAGAACGCCTTGTATTTCAAACCCTTTGCACTGCTCACCAAATTTTTTCCCCTGCCGACCTATGCTTCGTATGATCCCACCCCTTTTGTCGGCATCTTCTTTCCCCTCTTTTTCGGCATAATCCTGGGTGATGTTGGCTATGGCCTGGTGCTGGCGGTGATATCGCTCCTTATTATTTTCAGAAGCAAAAAGCCAATCATCCAGGATGTTGGCAAGATCCTTTCGGTCTGTGCCCTCTATGCCATTATTTTCGGGATATTTTATGGGGAATTGTTCGGAGACTTGGGGCATCTGCTTTTCGGCCTCAAACCGCTCATTATCGAGCGCCAAACTGAAATTATTCCCATGATAATTTTTGCACTATCCATCGGGATCACCCATATCCTGCTTGGCTTTTTGCTTGGCGCGATTGCGGCATTCCGCACGAAAGCTAAAAAAGCCGCTTTTACCAATGTGATCAACATCCTCTTACTCCTCAGTATTATCGTGGCTGTTACCCTGTATTTTTTAGGGTATCCACAGATCATAACCCGACCAATCGTTGCGGTAATTGCTCTATTGACCATTTTACTTCTGATATGCGGCGGAATCTTAGCTCCCTTTGAATTACTGAGCAGCATCGGCAACATTATTTCCTATGCCCGCATAATGGCCATCGGGCTTTCCTCGGCATTGCTTGCTCATGTGGCCAACAGACTCGCCGGTCTTACAGGTGATATTTTTTTAGGGATTGTCATCGCCAGCCTTATCCATATGGTAAACCTCCTCATTGGCGTCTTTTCACCAACGATCCATTCCTTACGGCTCCACTATGTTGAATTTTTTGATAAATTTTTGCAGTTTGGCGGGAAAAAATTTGAACCTTTGAGCAAAGAAAAAAAAGCAGCGGAGGTATGACTATGGAGAAAATACTGATTGCTTTTGCGGCAGCACTGGCTGTGGGCATCCCGGCTGTGGCAACCGCCTGGGCCCAGTCGCGGATTGGTGCTTCAGGCGCGGGCACCCTGGCAGAACAGCCTCAATTGTCCGGGGCCATAATCGTCATGATCGCCATCCCTGAGACCATGGTGATTCTTGGCTTTGTCGTGGCTGTCATGATTCTGATGGGGGTCTGACGGTGTCCATTACCGAGCTTGTTGAAACCCTTAAACAAAACCAGGCGGATCAGGTTCAGGATATATGGACCGCAGCTGAAAATGAAGCTGGAGAAATTCGCAAACAGACGTCGGAAACTATTGCACGTTTGCGACAGGAGCACGAAATCGTTGTTGCCAAGGCACGGAAGCAAGAATCAGAGCAGTTTCTCTCCGACGCATGTGACCGGGCCCAGCAATGCCAACTCTTTGCAGAAAGAAAGCTGGCAGATATGGTGTTCCAGGAGGCCGGGCAGATGCTCGCAACTCTGCGCACCAATCAATATGAGGAAGTTTTTGCAAAGCTTGCAGCAGAAATTCCGGAGCGGCAATGGCAGTCTGTCCGGGTAAATCCACAGGATGATGCTTTAGCTGGCAAGCACTTTCCCAATACTCGGATCGAAACGGATTCTACAATTTGCGGTGGTTTTATCGTCACGGCAGAATCTAGAAAAATCACGGTGGACAACACCTTTGAGAAACGGTTTGAAAGGAACTGGGCCATGGTAATGCCCTTGATCATAAAAGAAATTTGCTGTGAATTTACAAAAGATGAAGCCGCTGACAAGTACTAAACTTCGTGAATATCCTCCGGACTTTCTTGTGGCCCGGTTGAAAGGCAAAAGAGCCCGGTTGAAGATGGACTGGGCCACCATACAAAATGCGCACGATCCGGCAAAACATCTCAACGGCAACCCCGTGGATCACTGGCTTGAAAAGTCCGGTAACGATGGCCTCTGGCAATTTCTCCTGCTTGAATATCTCTGGATATACCAGCGTATGAATAACGCTTTCCGAAAAATTTTCATGCCCTATTTTTTCTTCGTGGAAGGGCAATTTCTTCTTGTCTGTCTGCGGAATCGCTTTCAGGGCTCCCTTTCCAATGAGATACGTGAAATGACTGTTCCCCTGCTCGATCAGGAATTGGTAAACATACTTACTGAACCCGCTTCACTTGATCTGCTCTTGGAAGAGATGGAGAAGTATTTTCTCACCATCTCACCGGTTTTCAAGGGATTTTTACTTGCATACCAAGAACACGGATTTCAGGCTCTGGAACAGGTCTTTTCTGAAAAAATATTTGCTTATCTGACCAGTCAGAAACTCCATCACTTGCTCAAGGTTTTTTTTGCCCGCCTTATTGATATGCGTAACTTTTTAATTCTTTATAAAGCATTGCGTTGGCAAGTGGAACATTCTCCATCTTTTCTACCTGGCGGCGTTATTTCTCCAGCCCATTTTACTGATTCCTTTAAAAAAAATGATTTCGAAAAGATACGGAAACTGGCAGGTCTTCAGCCTGCCATGGAAAGAGAAAAAAAGGGCGTATTATTAGAAAGTGATTTAATTGATCGACTAACTGCTGCTTTAAAAACAAACATATATGAACCATCTGGAATCGCTTTCATCCTCTATTACCTTTGGGAGCAGTATTGCTGGCGCAGGAGTACTAGCATTATCCTGCACACCTCATCTTTTGGTTGAAGCGTAACGAGGATCTTATCGCTATGTTACGAAAAATCGCCTTATTAACGCCTGAGGATGCAAACTTTGGTTTTCAGCTTGCCGGATTTACTCAGTTCACCTGTAACGAGAAAACTCTTGGCCAAATGCTGGATACAGTAATCCTGGACACGTCATATGGCATCATCGCCATTGATGAAAGGCTTGTCACAGAGGATTTTGAGCAGAAAATGCAGGAAATCCAGGAATCGTGGAACGGCGTCATGGTAATCCTGCCATCTCCTGCTTCAAAACGGCCCCCAGGGCCCAATTACGCAGAACGGCTCCTACGAAGGGCTATTGGCTATCAGGTAAAAATGGTGCAATGAACGGCAGGATTACCGGTATAACCGGACCGACGGTTCGGACTGATCTGCCCGGGCTCAAGCTCTATGACCGGGTGCATGTGGGCCATCGTTGTCTGACCGGCGAAGTGGTGAGATTGGAGCGCGAAGAAGTAATTATCCAGGTGTATGAAGATTGTCGCGGCTTGGCGGTTGGCGAACCTGTGAAGGGACAAGGAGAACCGCTTTCAGTTCAACTGGGACCTGGTCTTCTCTCTTCCATGTATGATGGCCTGCAAAGACCACTAGTAAATATGGTTGCAGAAATGGGCCCTTTCATCCGGTCTGCAAGTGGGATATCAGCTTTAAATACTGATCAATCCTGGGAGTTTCATGCCCAGAGAGAAATCGGGGTCCAGGTGGGGCCGGGGGACCTACTGGGGTACTTTCGCGAGAAAAAATTCAAGCACACCATCAGTGTGCCCCCCGGCGTATCAGGGATCATATCCTGGATTGGTGAAGGCATTCACACCTTGTCGGAACCGATTTGCCGGCTGGCAGATGACAGCACGATTTTTCCCTATCATACCTGGCCGGTCAGAACACCAAGACCATATCGGGAAAAGCTCGCCCCGGAGGTTCCAATCATAACCGGCCAGCGGATAATTGATTTTCTTTTTCCAGTGGCCCGGGGCGGTACGTGTATTATTCCGGGCGGCTTTGGCACCGGCAAAACAATCCTCGAACAGACAATCGCCAAGCTTACAGATGTGGATATAGTCGTTTATGCCGGCTGCGGCGAACGTGGCAATGAAATGTCAGAGCTTATCGAGGAATTCATGGAGTTAAAGGATCCGATTACAGGTGCTGACTTGATGGACAGGACCATTTTAGTCGTAAACACCTCCAACATGCCTGTTGCGGCACGCGAGGCCTCTATATACACTGCGGTAACTATCAGCGAATACTACCGGGACATGGGATACGATGTGCTGCTGCTGGCGGACAGCCTTTCCCGCTGGGCGGAAGCATTGCGCGAAATATCATCATCTCTGGAAGAAATGCCCGGGGAGGAAGGATACCCCACCTATCTGGCATCACGCTTGGCAGCCTATATTGAACGGGCCGGGAGAGTCAAAACAGCAAACGGTAAGACCGGTTCGCTCAGCATGATCCTTTCGGTTTCCCCACCGGGTGGTGATTTCACTGAACCGGTAACCCAAGCCTTACTTCGCACCACAGGCGTTTTTCTCATGCTGGATACCGAACTTGCCCATGCCCGTCATTTTCCGGCGATCCACTGGCGTCAAAGCTTTTCTCTCTATGACAAATGGATTTCCACATATTTTGAAGAACATGTCAATAAGGAATGGGGAGCCATGCAGCACAAGTGCCGTGAGATTCTCCGTCAGGAAGAGGCAAAAAAGGAAGTTATGGAAATTGTTGGCATGGAAGGCTTACAGGATAAGGATCGCCTTCTCATGATGGCCGCCGAGGAAATCAGGAGCATGTTTCTTGCCCAGAATGCCTTTACGGCTGATGCCTTTTCATCACCTCTGCAAACCTTCCAGCAGATTCACGATATTCTCCTCTGGCATGAGCAGGCGCTGGAGAAACTTGATGAGGGCAGAGGTTTTCACCAAGTTATACAAGACAGACCATTGCCCAAGTTCCACTTAGGCTCCGCAGAAAAGCCAGAGCCTGAAACACCAGTGGGATTATCAGAATGAGATTAGCAGAATACCGATACCAGACAATTTCCAAAATAGCCGGACAGCTCCTCTTTGTAGAGGAAGTTGATGAAGCTCGCATAGGAGAGGTAATAACGGTTGTGGCACCAGACGGCAGAAGTTTTGAAGGAGAAGTGCTTGAAATAAAGATGAAAACGGTACTTGTACAGCTTTTTGGTGAAACCACTGGTCTTGATACCAAGGGGACGGAAATTATTTTTACCGATGCGGTCAAACAGGCTCCCCTGTCGACCGGAGTTGTTGGCCGTTGTTTCAATGGCTCATTTCTCCCTATCGACGGCTTACCAATGATTTTGGCCGAGGATTGGTCGCCCATTACCGGTTTCCCGATAAACCCTTCATCCAGGCTCGGTCCGGATGAGTTCATTGAGACAACCATTTCGGCAATTGACGGCTTGAATACCCTGGTCAAGGGCCAAAAGCTCCCCATTTTTTCCTGTTCCGGTCTGCCGGCCAAGGAATTGGTCGCTCTTGTTCTACAGAATGCTCGTCTGCGCGAGGAAGAAAAATCCTTTGCCGTAATTTTTGTCGCCCTGGGCCTGACCTTTCACGAATACTCCTTTTACATGGCAATCCTTAAGAACCTTAAAACTCCATTTACCGCCTTTATCAACATGGCTGACGATCCTGTCATGGAACGCCTTCTTGCTCCCCGTTTAGCCCTCACCGTGGCGGAACACCTTGCCTTCCGCAATAGTATGGATGTACTGGTGGTCATTACAGACATGACCAGTTATTGTGAAGCATTACGTGAAATTTCCAGTGCCAGGGAGGAGCTGCCTGGCCGGCGTGGCTTCCCGGGATATATGTATTCTGATCTCGCTTCCTTGTATGAACGAGCCGGCAGGATTCGTGATTTTCCAGGCTCGGTGACCATGTTGCCGGTAATAACCATGCCGGAGGATGATATCACCCATCCCATTCCCGACTTGACCGGCTATATTACTGAAGGCCAGATTGTTTTGACCCGGGACCTGCATAGCAAGGGAATTTTTCCACCCATTGACATTCTCCCTAGTCTTTCCCGCCTCATGCAGAAGGGAATCGGCGCGGAAAAAACCCGGCAGGATCACCGGAAAATTGCAAACCGTCTTTATAAAACATATGCCCGGGGAAGGGAGCTTCGCAAACTGGAAAGCATCGTGGGACGAGAGGGTATGGCACCCCAAGACCAGGTATTGCTTGATTTTGCCGCTTCCTTTGAAACCGGTTTCATCCATCAGGGAACTGAGGCTCGCTCCGTTGACGAAACGCTTAATAAGGGCTTAGAAATTCTTGGCCAATTCGGGCTGGCCGGATTGCAGCCCTGATCAGCCTGAAACAACGGTTCACGCCATTGGACTACTTATTAGGTAATGGCTTATGCTTGCACCAACCAGGACAAATCTTCTCCTGCTTAAGGAAAAAGTTCAATCTGTGCGGGGCAGCATAGGGATTCTCAAATCACGGCGTCTCGCCTTAATCCAGGAGTTTTTGAAAACGAGCCAGCCATATCTCAAGTCTCATAATGAGATCAGCGAACTGTACAATGAGGCCATTCTAAATTTACAATTGAGCCTTGGTCAATCCGGTGAAGTGGTTATCAGTTCTCTCGCTGAGGTCACAGGACGCGAATTTACTATGAATATCACTACTAAATCCATATGGGGCTTGCCGTATAAAGAAGTAGAGGCTCAGGAATCAGCTGTACGACAGCTGAATATGCGGGGATATGACTACCGGTTCACAGATTCCACCCTTGAGGAAGGTATCGAGTGTTTTGAAAAAGTTGTTGATGCACTTGTAGCAAAGGCTGTCTATGACAGCAAGCTCTATCGGTTGTGTATAGAGATAATCCATACGACCAGACGGATGAGGGTATTGGAAGAGAAGGTCCTACCCCGGTTGCACAATCAGATAAAGACCATTGCCAGCCACATCATGGAACGTGAACGCGAGGCATATTTCAGATTAAAACACTTTAAACAGGTCAGAGAAAGCCAGCCAGCCACCCTCAATCATTAGAGATCATCTTGAAATGCCAGTCCAAGTATGAGATAATTTTCCTTAAATCTTTCGGACTATTGCATTAACAGATCACCTTAGGTCAACCAGATCACCATACCCTAAACTAATCGGTCTTGAAAAACATATAATGCTTTGAAATAATTCAAAAATATGCTAAATTTACATCACCATAAATTGCAAGAATATTGCACTTAACCCTACAT
>CALZHT010000121.1 GCA_945787445.1 uncultured Desulfobulbaceae bacterium | reverse complement strand
TATCTGGATGATCTTTAGAATATCGGGCAAGGATGAGATCAAGGGCCTCGTTGGAGAAGCCATACCAGCCGTTGCGAATCATTCCTGTTTCGCCGATGACGGAGGAGAGCCCGACGAACATCTTGACTTCGGCCTTGTCCAAGGCTTGACAGAGGTTCCAGGCACCCAGGACTTTCGGGGCCACCTCTTCATAAGCCTCAGTTCCGGAGACCTGGGAGAAGAGCCTGGGTTGGTTTCTGGCCGCTCCATGGATAACTCCGGTTATCGGCCCCATGTCAGCGTTTATCGTGCCCACAAGGCCGAAGACCACTTCGGTATCGGCGATATCGCAGGAGTAATAACGGCAATCAATGCCGGCATCATCGAAACGTTCAAGAGTTCTGGCCACCGGGGATTCAGCCCCGTCTGTAATGGTATCCGGATGGGGGGAGGATCCGGCCAAGGCTACCCGTACACCGGTCTCCTGGGCAAATGCCAGAGCACACTCGGCGGTTATGCCTTTGGCGCCGCCGGTTATCAGGATAACATCTTCCTGGGTCCAGGCAATCTTCCGCAGCGGGTACTGGCCGGGATATTGCACTTGGGCGCGTGGAACCCGCCTGACTTTTTCATCATCGTATGCTACTGCGGCCCAATTCTCCGGGGTCTCGATCTCATCGAGTACTGCATCAGCTATTTGGCCGCATTCGAGTTCGGCAGCCAGATCGACCACCCGTACCTTGAGATCAGGCTGCTCCAGATGGAGGCTTGCCGCGAGGGCTTTGGCAGCGCATTGTTCAGGATCGGCGCCGCTGTTGAAGCCAAAATCTCCGCCACCGAATTGCACGTAGGCCACTGTAATTGGTTGGGTGGCGTCTTCCTGGGTTGGGATCAGGTCGGCAATACTTCGCAGTCTTGCGATGATCTGCGGTAAGCGCTCCGAGAGCGGCTGATCGGTGTTGGGTCGGCGCGGTAATAAAGTGATATAACAAACGGTCTTTTCGAGATCAGCAGGGGTGAGGCTATCGATCTTGTCAAAGGGGAGCAGGGTGGACTTGGCGCGCCGCTTTTTAAGAGAACGTTTCAGATCATCCGCCACTTCCTGGTCTTGCTCATCAAAGAGGACAACAGTGCGGGTCTTGCTCCAATTCATGGCCGGTTCCAGAGGAGGTCGCGGTTCCTCGACCATAACCATCCGGTACTCACGGACCCACGGAGTCTTGTCCGGGGCCGTTGGCTGCCGCTCGTGTTCAGGTTTGCTTTCCGTGATTTTAACGCGAATCGCCTCGGCAATTTCAATAAGGGTGGCATTGGCAAGCTCGGCAGGATCAAGTTGGCCGGCCACCTCCACCCGTTTTGCCGCTTGGGCAATGAGTTCGGCCGCCTTGATCGAATCGAGATTCAGATCATCAAGTAGCCGCATGGAGAGCGCCAAGGTGTCACGCGGAAACCCCGTTCGCTCTTCAATAAGCTCCAGCAGGAGTTCTTCGATTGCATCCTGGGATTGTCCTGAAACGTGTAAGGCCTCCTTGAGTTCGGGCTCTTCGACGATGGCCAGCGGCAGGGTAGACGGTTCCACTTGCATCGCAACCGGCATGGACGATGAGGAGAAATGTTTCAGGTCGGCCTCGATTACTGTCTGGAGGAATTCGCCGCGCTGGGCCAGGTAATCGGCAACGAACTGGGGCGATAGCTGTTCATTGCGGGTGAACTGTTCAATCATTGCCCGCACCGGGTCCGGCGGGGTAATGGTTGGGATAAAATCATCAAGCAATCCATTCGGCATGGGCCGTTCGCAGGGGTTGTCAACAAAGACGCGGTCGGATGCCTCTATAAAAGGCCGGACAAGACGGCCCTCGTAAAGCTCATCTCCATTAATATTCCCCCCGCGCATGAAGAAATGGGCCAGTCCGGTATTAAGATCGCGGTCGGTTCCCGGCTTGGATTCCGTTGGCAGGCAGAGGGGGCCGTTGTTGCCGGTGATCACGTTGCTGAGACTGGCCAGAACCTTACCCGGCCCGACCTCGATAAGGAGATCACACTCCTTGGCAAGTTCCTGTACCAGGGAAACGAAATCCACTTGGGACATGACCTGATCGGCAAAATGATCATGCAGGTTCACACCTGCTTTGATTTCTTTGCCGCCGCGCCCGCTAAAAAGTTTCGTCCCTGGATCGGTCAATATCTTGGGGATGGGGGCCGATTCCCTCAAGCGCTCGGCTGCCGGGGTGACAAACCTGGAGTGGAAAGCGTTTGACACAGGCAGAATACGGGTGACAATTTCTCTTTCCTGGGCAATGGCGACCGCCTGCTCAACACTGGGCCGCTCGCCGGAAATTACCACCTGCTCCGGGCTGTTGATATTGGCTATGACCACATACCCCTCCACCTTGGCGAGAATCTCTGATGCTGTATCGCTTGAACAGGCAAGACAGGCCATGATCCCGCTTTCAGAGACTGGGGCTGCCATGGCTTGTCCCCGCAATGCTGCCATTTTCAGCAATTCCATGTCATTATAGGCGCCGGCGGCATGAAAGGCGGTGAGTTCACCCAGGCTGTGCCCACCAACGGCAACCGGAGTAATCCCTAAACGGCTGAGTTTGCGGAGCCATAAAAGAGAGGCAAGGCAGATAGCGGGCTGGGCTATCTCAGTTTTCTTGAGGCTGTTGGTCCATGCATCGATTTCAGCTTGATCGCCGGCCCTGTCCAGTGGCTTAAAGATATGCTGCATAAAGCCCTTGCCGTTATATTCTTTAAAACAGTGTTTTGCCTTGTCCACCAATTCCCGGGCCCAACCGTGCCTTGCCGTGATGGTTCTCGCCATATTCAGTTTCTGCGATCCCTGGCCCGGGAACAGGAATCCCACCCGGCAATTCTCCAGGCCGTTTCCTATGAAGAGGTCCTGGGCCGGATTGACGAATTTTTCGCCTTGCCCAGGCGGATTTTCGGCAAGCAGGGTTTCAAGGCTCTGCAACCGTTCAAGCAGGGTTTCCGGAGAATCGGCAATAAGGGCGGCGCGTACAGCCCCGTCAGGTTGTACTTCATGCGCAAGCTTGGCCGCGAGGTCCACCAGGTCGCCAATACTTAATCCCTGCCCAGCTTTGCGCACCGCCTGAATCCGTGCCTGCAGGTCTGTAATTGATTGGCCATTGAAGAGGAACAGCTCGGTCTCCTGCTGGGACACCAGCAGTTTTTGCTCATCAATGGATGGAGCCAGTTTTGGGGAGGGTTTGTCGCCGGATTCAAGGGTAACATGACAGTTGATGCCGCCGAATCCCATGCCCGAAACCCCGGCTCTCAGGATTTCACAGGGCGGGCGCATCTCCCCGCTCATGATGGGGTAGAGCATATGCGCTTTATCCGCAAACATCTGGTTCGGTTCGCTGCAGTTCGCGGTTGGGGGAAGGACGCGCCGGTTCAAGGCAATCACTGTCTTGATAAAACCACCGATACCGGATGCCGCCTTGGTGTGTCCGATAATGGATTTGAGAGAGGTAATGCCGCAGGAACGCTGCGATGAGAATTCAACTTCGCCCATGGCCCGGGCTATGCCGGTGAGTTCCGCTTTGTCGCCCGCCAGGGTGCCGGTTCCGTGCCCTTCAATAAAGGCAACGTCACCCAGGGTGCATCCCGATCCCGTATAAGCCCGGCGTATGGCCAGGGCCTGAGTCTCGGCCTTCGGCGCCGTCATCCCTCCTTTGCCGTCGGATGAAGTGCCCCAGCCACGGAGGACTGCGTACACATTATCCCCATGGGCACGGGCATCATCCAGCCTTTTCAGGACGACGAATCCTGCGCCTTCACCAGGTATGAAGCCGCTTGCCCGCCGGTCATACACCCGCATGTCTTCCTTGGTCAAGGCCTTGGTTTTGGCAAAGCCCACAAGCTCAAAGGTATCCAGGCTGATGTCCACTCCACCGGCCAGGGCCAGATCGAGATTGCCGCTTGCCAGGGCATTGGCTGCGGTTGCCACGGCAATGAGCGATGACGAACATGCCCCGTCAACGGAATAGCCGCCGCCGTTCAGGTTCAGAAAATTGCAGATCCTGCCGGCAATGGTATTGGAAAGATTGCCGGCCAGGGTGTCCTCGGTGATGGGAGCGAAGACGGATTTGTAGTACTCCTCCATGGTGGCGGACAATTCATCAATGAGATGGGCCGGAAGTCTCCTCTGGATGGCGGCAGCCTGCAGGGTTTTGCGCACGAACGGCCAGCGCAGCCGCATATTTTCCGATCGACTATGTTCTCCGGTGAGGGTGTTTCCCAATATAACGCCGGAGCGATCCGAAGGCACGGTGTCGCGGCTGTAACCGGCATCCTCCAAGGCCCGCA
Organism: uncultured Desulfobulbaceae bacterium; assembly: GCA_945787445.1. Taxonomy (GTDB): domain Bacteria; phylum Desulfobacterota; class Desulfobulbia; order Desulfobulbales; family CALZHT01; genus CALZHT01. The sequence continues at coordinate 2,785 of CALZHT010000121.1, read as the reverse complement.
AAGAGACTTCCAGTGCCAGCCAGTGAGTGATGTCTGAAGATTCCATAACCGATTTCGGAATGCCGCGTTTGATCCAATCAAATTCAAAGCCGTCAATTACAGCGGCCCGAGTGCCATAGGTCTTGTCCGGCGCAGCCGGATCAGGATCATGATATTCGGAGAGCGGCAGGCGGGAGTCGGGAATCCGCCGGAATTCACGACGCCGGGCCAGGACATTCTCCCAGAGGTGTTTTAAGCTTGGAGCCCCTGGATAGTGGCAGCCCATGCCGATAACGGCTATGGGGCACCGGGTCATTTCAGTTCGTACTTGGAAGAATAAATCCTGATAAAACGCCTCATAATCTGAGGTCGGCTCTATAATTTCCAAGCCGATTTCTTTGACGGAAGGGGTGGTGGAGATGCTTTTGGACCATCGGACCAGGCAGTTGAGATCAAGAGTTCTCCCTACCGGTGTCTGGATTGTCAGTTTGTATGAATTAAGTTGGCTGGAATCAATGGCGTCTGAGCCCTGCAAGGTGATTACGGTGTGTAACCCTATTTTCGATAAATTTATGATAAAAACCGAATAATGTGCACCCTTAGAATAGAGGTCCCCCAGAAGTCCAACAGGTATTCGTCTTGATACTCTCTTTTCCATTCTTTTGTCCAAAGTCAATTGAGAACATGCCCCCTGAATTATTACTATTTTTTTGACAATAATAAAAGTTACTTTTTCCCTGCACTGAAAATTATTTTAGCGCCATCGTGCCCGCTCCTCGTTCTATGCCTCCGTTGGAGAAATGGTTCCCGGATGCACCTCATGTATAAAGACCCGATGCATAAAGGCGCAGTTATTCCGGGTCGCCTTGGTTGGTTGTGCATTGCATGAAGTAATAGTGTTCCCGGTTGTCGCTGAGAATCCTCAAAATTCATGGGCCGGCCGCTGATTAAAATGAAGTAGTTTCCACGGATAATGCCCAGTCATGGTGAAAAACCAAACCAATTATCGGCCTTAGTAATAAGCCAATGCGATTTTATTATGAAAAACGATACTACAGAAAAAAGGCAGATAATGAAATATAAATATATGCTAATCTACTGTAATACTTTTTATGACTGGTGTAATTTACACATTTCACCATACTCGATTCGCGAAATCACAGCGCAGATAAAACACATACAGTTTGACAGGCATGCCTGGTGTTTTTCAGAGCTTTTTTCTAAGCAGAGCGTGCTGCTCCCAGGTTGATGCCGGAGGAACCGTCTTGAGCACAACCCGGTTGCCGGGGTTGGCTTTTTCCAGAGAGTTTCCTTCCTGGTCGACCATTTCGACAACCTCATAGCCTGGGTTCTCAAGACCATTCCCAAGGTATTCAATCCTATCTCCTGCTGTTAACGGATTTCTGATATCAATGAGCGGATTCCGGCCATTTTCTAAAACAACGCCAACCGGAACATGGGTCTGCTCGATCCGCGGACTTTCATAGAGCATATCATCGGCGCGGGGCGGGCCCTGGATAAAGTTTTCCGTGTATCCCCGGGACCCTATTTTCTGCAGTTCTTCATGAAATGTATCCGGGAATTGGGGCCGCCGGCCGGTATCTGCCTGGGGCGACCATCCATTTTGGCAAAGAAAGTCAATGGCGGTCCGGTATACTCTGACCACCGAACCCACATAATACAAACTTTTCATCCGGCCTTCGATTTTAACGGAATTTACTCCGGCCTGGACAAGATCAGGCAGGCTTGACAGGAGACAAAGGTCCTTGGCGTTGAATATGTATGTGCCGCGCTCGTCCTCTTCCACCGGGAAATACTGGTCGGGCCGTTTTTCCTCCATCAGGGCGTATCGATAGCGGCAGGGGTGGGCGCAGTTCCCGAGATTGGCATCCCTGCCGGTTAGGTAAAGACTCAAATTACAGCGGCCGGAATAGGAAATACACAGGGCGCCGTGCATAAAAACTTCTATTTCGGCCTCTATATTTTCCCTGATGGCCCTGATCTCCGGTAGCGAAAGTTCGCGGGCAAGGTTGAGCCTGCTTGCCCCCTGCTCCTGCCAGAAGAGCGCACTGTGCGTGTTGGTGACGTTGGCCTGGGTGGACAGATGAATGGGCACCTCGGGCGCTGCCCGTTTCGCGGCCGTGAGGATTCCCGGGTCGGCAATAATCAGACCGTCAACCTCTATGTCGGCAAGAAAACGGAGATACTCTTCCAGCCCTGAAAAATCTTTGTTGTGGCCAAAGATATTTACCGCTACATAGGCTTTGACGCCGCGGCTATGGGCATAGTGCAGCGCTGCTTTCAGGTCATGTTCGGATATGGTGGCATGGGCCCTGAGGCTGTATTGTTTGCCGGCAAGGTATACGGCGTCTGCGCCGTAAAAGATGGCGGTTTTGAGTTTTTCAAGGCTGCCGGCCGGGGCCAGAAGCTCCGGTTTTGGATTTTTTTTATCAGTCATGGTATGTTCCGGAGGAACACAATACAATGCGGTGAGAATTAATGCACCACATTCTGGATTCACCACAGAGGACACAGAGAGCACAGAGTAAAACTTTATACTTTCAACTAGTTACCCTCTGTGACCTCTGTGGTATAAAAGGACTTTTTACGATTTCATCGTTTGTTGATTTTTTTTATTTCTCCATTCCCAATATCCCGTAATTATCTCCCATCATGAATTCAATGAAAGGTCATCATAAAAATATCTACAAGACAACCGTGGCCGTGGCCATGAGCGGCGGGGTGGACAGTACTGTTACAGCAGCTTTGCTCAAAAACAAAGGATATTCCGTGCGCGGCGTGTTCA
>CALZHT010000120.1 GCA_945787445.1 uncultured Desulfobulbaceae bacterium | reverse complement strand
GAGACTCATTTTGGGATCAAGCTTGATGCCTCTTACGACGAATTGAAACCATTTTAAGAATAACAGTACGAGTAGGTCTTTTTGACTTTAGCAGTCAATATCAAGGCTGACAATTCGCGAGCTGTGCTTGCAGCACTAGCGACTAATAGCTTTGGGATAAAATTAGTATATTATAAAATCTATCAGCCAAACATTTAAAAGGCGCTTATCAAATCGCTAGTGCCGACACTGGCCCGGCCTGCATATAAACCCGCAACGCGTCTTTTGCAAACCGCGCCAGCGCGGCACAGCTCGCGCGATGGCGGCTATATATGAAACACTATGAAGGAGATAGATTCTATGAAAAACAAACTCATGCTTGGACTGTGGCGGTACATAATAAATGTACCACCATTTTTGTGGCAAAAACAAATTACTCTGGGAAAAAGAAAATTTGAGAAAGAACATGGCTCTCTATCTGAGGAGAAACGCCTTATACATCATTTTGTGGTAAGAGAGCTCCCAAGTAATGGTAAGCCCTTATCGCCGGAACTGATATCGGGCAAACTTGGTTTTCCTGCTGATCGTGTAAACAACGCTTTGGATTATTTGGAAAAACGTATGACATTCCTATACAGAAACGAAGACGGAGATGTTGCATGGGCATATCCTGTGACTGTCGATAAAACACCGCACAGCATTACTTTTGATACAGGCGAGAAATTGTATGCCGCTTGAGCAGCAGACGCATTTGCGACACCCTTCGTGCAAGGGAAATTACGAAATACATACCTGAATGTTCAGGTTGAAACTGAATGTGCCCACTGCTCCTCACCTATGAAAATTGAAATTGACAGCAATCTTCGTTATAAAACCAATGACGAAAGATGCAAACCGATAATATTTGTACCGGATATAGATTTATTCAATATCAAGGACGACAGCATTATTGATTCATTCTGAACGGAGTGTGTTTTCTTCTGGTCAGAAGAACATGCAAGAGAATATCGGAAAAGAAATCACAGAATTCGTGGTGCATATATGAAAGCAGAACAAATGGTTTATGTAACCAGAATATTACAAAGTGCAATATTCGGATTCAATGATGAAAACCATAAGGGGCAAACAACCGCCTAACCCGGCGAGCTGTGCTTGCAGCACCAGCGACTAATAGCTTTGGGAAAAAATAAATACATTATAAAATGTATCAGCCAAACATTTAAAAGGCGCCTATCAAGTCGCTAGTGCCAACACTGGCACGGCCTGCAAATAAACCCGCAAAGCGTCTTGTGCAAACCGCGCCAGCGCTGCACGACTCGCGTGTTAATTTAAAAGGAAAAATTATGAAGTGTATATTTTCAATTTTTTTGGCCCTTTTATTTTCGACTCCATGTTTTGCTTCTAACGAATCAATCTCTATCACTGTTAAGCCATCCTCCGGTTTGATTGGCACCACCACATCATTTAATATCCTTCAGGATGGAAAATTTACTTTTCTACAGTATGAGAGTCCAACAAAAATTACGGAAAAAACCATTGACCTTGAGTCTAAAAAAATTAAAGAAATCGGCTCCCTTGCCCAGGACGTGCTTAAAGAAGTTATTTCAACAGAGGACTATTCGAAGTGGCAGGAGCATAAAGCAACCTTTTCTGTCTCGATAACCAAGGAAAAGGTGACTAAATCTATTTCCACCCGCAGGTTTTCAAAGAAAATTGAAAAATTAATACACTTATTAGATAGTAATTTTTCAATAAGTGAAATTATTTCGATTGAGCCAAAATAAATTCAACAACAAGGTTGACCAGACGGAGAGAACTGCTGAGGCCTTGTGGGAAAGTTTATAGGCGCGCCCCTTACCACCGAAGTTATTTTTATGATGAAATTACTTGTCATATAATTTTGCAATTGAAAGAGTAAAATTGCGGGTAGCTCAAGGCGGGCATAATGTTCCGGAGGAAGACATCAGGCGGAGATTTGAAAGAAGTTGGGATAATTTCGAGAAAATTTATAAGCCATTGACAGACTCTTGGATTGTATTTGATACTTCAGGGAACTTTCCCATTATTATTGATGAATCGGAGTAATAGGATGAAAAAACATAATGAGTATACAATATTAGGATTTAAGGCCTTAAAAAGGGCAGCAGCTAAAGTCGCTGATAATGCAAGAAAGAATAATTTAAAGATCCCAATATGGAGAAACGGCCGCATTGAGTATGAAATTCCTGGAGTAATCACCGAACATGGCGGTGCAGTTGACCAGAGCCACAGCGGGCCTGTTGAAAAGTAGAACATAATTATAAGGTCAGTTTTCAGTGCACATCTTATGTGGTGGCTATGTCAACTGACCTTTTTCGTTAGGGCGACGTATGATACCAGCAGGCTATATGGCAAAAAGGGTTGTCCAAAAACCCGAATGGATTAAAGCTGACGGAGTATTTGACATATATTCCGTTAGCAACTGCGTATCTGATACTTTCACGGATTATATAAATTACTGGAAGCATAATGGTTATTGGTTCTTTAATTCTCCCAAACTTATTGAACTTGTTGCCAAAGAGAATGAAATAGACCTGACCGGTACAAAAATCTTTTATTACGAAATTTTTGAATTTCAGTTCAACGCAAAAGAAAACAAGTGGGAGCAATTTACACCTGAACAATCCTTTAAAACCGACGTTTTGCTGCCGAAAAAAAAGGAACTGCAAGGTTACGACGTCGTCACTTTCAATGTTGGAACCAGCCCGGAATGTTCGCCGTTATCTTGCAATGCTTTAGCTTCAATCATAAAGATTAACCAGCATTGCTTGATAGAAACTTTTGAAGATGCGAAAAGCCAAATTGAAGAGGGGCATTTTAACAATTCTGAACCAGGCCCTTATCGAATATTTGCTGTGTTTACAGTATGAAAGCCCTAGCCAGTCACTAAGCCGGACCGTCCAATCATAGCGTTCTTTTTCAAACGTCTCCGAGTAGCTTGCTTTAGATCATGCTTTCCAGTGGCCTGTTGCTCCAACATTATGTTATGCAATGAGACTATGAAGGGAGTTAATCAAATACACAAAATTTAAATGCTCTACCGATAGAGTTCCTGGTAGCATTAATTCGAGTAGTACAAAAAGAAGGATTGGATATAGCGACTGAAGCAAAAGGAAAATAACTTGAGAAAAGATTACTCATTGAAATTTCAGGGAATCAGTATTGATCGTCATGGAAGATGGCTTGAGGTGAAGTACGTCGATTTTCCTCGGGGTGGAAGTGAAAGCTATGAAAAATATATTTTACATCGACTCCTGGATGAACAGGAAGAGGTAAGAGTTGAAGTGGAATTTCACAATTGTCCAGAAGAGTATTTATACAGACTACAAAGAGGAGAAAGATATCCATTAACGCCAGACGCTCTACCACCATCATTTAAAAATGACGTAAGTACTTGGTTGGATGATCAACTTTCCAGGGAATCGATCATTAAGCAACCAATACTGCATGATGTACTACGGACATTTAAAGAACGGCTAGAAAGTTTGTGATATATTTGATCAATATAAATGACCGAATACCTTCAAAACGGATATGCGACATCATTTCAAAACTGTATTCCAACTGTACACCAAATGATAATATATTTAGAGCGCTATGGTCTGAATAGCAGAAAAATCGGCATAAGGATTAACATGCAGATTCAAGGCATGTTCGATAAGAACATTCTCACATTCAATCCGGGCTGGGATAGCGATGCTCAGCAACTGGAAAAATTCACGGATGTTCGAGAGTTACAGCGCCAGCTCAAAGATCGTGGCGTAGAATTGATTTCGGAAATAGACGAAAGCTCTACGGGCCCAGCTAGCTTCATGATCGTTGACCCAGATGTAAACACGATTCTGGTAGATCAACATGTATAGACAACTGTAGAGCTTGAGTCTCTGTTTGCGAACGGTGATGCATAACAAGTGGTGACATCCTGAATAAATTCCTGCTATGCAAGCATCCAGCCGCTTAACTCATCTTTGTGATAAGGGTATTAAGAGAATTAATAGTGATAACGCAACTGGGCAATCAGAACAGCATCATCCTCGGCTTTATACACTATTCGGTGCTCATCTGTAATTCGGCGAGACCAATAGCCTGAGAGACCATGCTTTAAAGGTTCAGGTTTCCCTATCCCTTCATATGGCATGCGTTGAATATCACGAATTAGAAGATTAATACGTTTTATAATTTTTTTATCAGTTCTTTGCCAATAAAGATAGTCGTTCCAAGCGTGTTCGGAGAAGATTAGCTTCAATCTAACAGCTCCATTTCTACTCCTTTGCCAGCTTCAAGCTCAGCAATTGATTCTAGGAGTCGACGAGCACTTTTGGGGCTTCTTAATAAATAAGCAGTCTCTTCGAGAGCTTCATAATCTTCAAGAGACATCATAACAACCGGCTGAGCCGTTTTTCGAGTAATTATCACAGGGGCATGGTCCGCACAAACTTTTTCCATTGTACTTGCGAGGTTGCTACGGGCTGAAGTGTACGTTATGGTATCCATAATTATTCTCCTTAAGTGAACATGTACATTTTATTGTACAATAATATGAATTGCGTAGCAAGTCAACTATCGTGCCTAGATAAATCCGGAGCCTTGAGATTCCCGAGAAACGAATTCCGTTTTTTTAAATTATTTACAATAGAGCCTTATTTTTTTACTGCTATTCCATGCATGATGAGGATATCCGGGGGTCGAGTACTTCCATCAATTAAGAGAATCTTGTCACCGTGCACGATCTGGCCATGGGTCGATTCGGATGCTCCTGATTCGGTTATAAGAAAGGAACCATCAGGATCCACACTGTAAGTGAACGTTCCTGTTTCCGTAGCCAAGCCGGTGATGCTGCACTTGCGGGTTCCGGTACCGGTGGCCGATCCAGCGCCATCAAAGGTAATGGTGCCATGTTCATCACAGTAATCGATGTTTGGCGCTGTCTCATCAAGCCTCAACTGGACCATACTATAATGGTAGTCAGCTCGTAAGGAGCTATCGCTGTATGTTCTGCCGGCGCATCCGGTGGTAATTAATACCAATAAGCATATTGCGGCAGCAGAAAGCATTTTGTTCCACGGTAAAAAACTTTGGCCAGTCATCTTCCACCTCCTTTTGCAATCCTGGTTTATTTTTGAGAATTCCATCGTTAAAATGATGATGAAATTTTTCTGTTTGGAAAGCAAATTATTATCCTGATAAGAAGGTTGAAGGGGGTAGCATTCTGTTATAAAAGATATGCGCGGTCAAGGTCAGGGGCCAGACCTGGTCGAAACTACTACACATTAAAGAGAATGGAATCATGCAGGTCAAAGTTGTGTCATTAGAAAAGTGCGGCGCTACCACACCTACCATCGATTTGGTAAAAGAAGCAGCGAAAGAAATGGACATTGCCATTGATTTCATGCATGTGATTGTCACCACTGCTGAAGAAGCAAAAGCACAACGCCATATTGGCAGCCCGACAGTTCAGATAAATGGCCGTGATATCGACCCAGGAGCGAGAGATGTAGCCCAATTTGGAGTTACATGAAGGCGTTACGGGGCATCGTCGATGCCCGCAAAGGAACTTATCAAGGCAGCTTTTCTTGAAGCCATTGAAAAGAAATGAGCATAAACAGTTCCTTGATCGTGTTCAATCTTAACCCAGCCGAATCATTGATCTGTTCAACAATTCCGGTAGGCGAATTTCAGGATTTGAAAGTCAAAAGCTCATCACCGGATTCCACGGCCTGGCCGGGATTGACCTTGATTTCGTCCACCTCTCCGTCACAGGGAGAGGATACACCGCTTTCCATTTTCATGGATTCTATAACTACCAGGTCCTGGCCCCGGTAAACCCGGTCGCCCGTCTTGGCTTTAATTTGAACAACAAGCCCGGGCATTGGCGAAAGAAGAATATTTTCCTTAACCGCTTTTGTTTCCTTGGGCATGTACTGGGCCAGTTCCCATTCAAGCGGGCTGTATATTTCAAATATCTTGGTAATACCGGAGAAGGCGGCCCAGATAAAATTGCCGCTATACTGCAGGCGGAAATATTCCGGCAGCCCGTCAATGGTCAACTTGAGGCGGCGCCGGTAATATTCGAAGTCGGGAGTGATGACCTCGTACTGGTTGTCGTTGACTTCGATGGTCCAGTTGTTGTGGTTCATATCCCCCAGGAGCTGCATTTTGAAAATAGTTGTCTCGCCCTTAACCACATAGTGATACCTGTTTTCCTGTTTTTGGGCGGCGCCCACCCTGGCAGTCATGGGTTTGAGTGATTCCCGCACCAGGTTTTTGCGGTTATGATAGACCAGTGTCGCGGCAATGGCCATGAATTCGAGTCGTTCTCTGGCAGGCTCTATCTTCATCACCCCGTTGTCAAAATGCTCGTCTATAAAGCCGGTGGATAAACAGCCTTCAATAAAGGCAGGATGATTCAAAATGGCATTGGCGAAATCCACATTGGTGATCACTCCTTCGAGATGGTGCCGGTTCAGGACCTGAACGAGGGCTTTTCTGGCTTCCTCTCTGGTCTCACCCCAGCTTATGGCCTTGGCCAGCATGTTGTCGTAATAGACACTGACAAAACTGCCGGCCTCGATACCGCTGTCCAACCGGATATTTTTACCTTGCGGCGCAGCATATCGCGTGATCAGCCCTGTGGAAGGCAGGAAGTTGCGCTGCGGGTCTTCAGCGCAGATCCGGGCTTCAATGGACCAGCCCTTGAGGGTAACATCTTCCTGGCGCAGTGGGAGGGTCTCTCCAACCGCGACTTTGAGCTGTAACTCGACCAGATCGAGGCCGGTGACCAATTCGGTCACAGGATGCTCCACCTGCAGCCTGGTATTCATCTCCAGAAAGAAAAAATCACCATTCTGATCCAGGATGAATTCCACGGTTCCGGCACTGGTATACCCAGCCTCACGGGCCAGGGCGCAGGCAGTCTCCCCCATTTTCTTCCGCAATTCCTCATCAACCGCCAGGGAAGGGGATTCTTCAATGACTTTCTGATAACGCCTTTGAATGGAGCATTCACGCTCGCCAAGATAAATGACATTGCCGGATTGATCGGCCATGATTTGTATTTCGATGTGCCGGGGATTGACGATGTAGCGTTCCAGAAAAATGGTGTTGTCTCCAAAGGCCTTCCTGGTCTCTTCCTGGCTGGCCTTAAAGGCGCCGTCAAGTTCATCTCTGGAATGCACAATGCGCATGCCCCTGCCGCCACCGCCGGCCGCTGGTTTCAAAAGAACGGGGTAGCCAATTTCCTCGGCCACCGTGGCCGCGTCATTCAAATCAGCCAGGGATTCATTATGACCGGGGACCACCGGCACCCCGGCTTTAAAGGCAAGGGCCTTTGAGGCGATTTTGTCACCAAGGGTCCCGATTACATCGGCAGGTGGACCGATAAACACCAGGCCGGCCTCCGTAACCTCATTGGCGAACTCTGTGTTTTCCGAGAGGAAACCGTAACCGGGATGAACGGCCTGGCAGTTATGCTTGAGCGCAGCCTGGATTATTTTCTCTTTGACCAGATAGGAGGTATTGGAAGGGGAAGGGCCGAGATAGACAGCTTCATCCGCTTGCCGCACATGAAGGGAACGGGAGTCGATCTCTGAAAAAACGGCAACGGTTTCTATCCCCAACCTTTTGCAGGTTTGGATAATTCTGACCGCAATTTCGCCGCGATTGGCAATAAGGATTTTGGCAAACATGGTGTGATTTATCCTATAATTTCAGATAACCTGATTTCGGCAGTTTTTGGTAAATGCCTATTTAAAGAAGTGCGCTAAAGTGAGCTAAAGTGCCTAAAGTTAAAAGATTTATACCCATCAGAGGGGCTCTGAAAATAGTCTAATCAGAAAAGTACCATAACTTTAGGCACTTCGAAATTTTTTTGTAACTCCTGTTTTCAAACCTTCTGCAGTACTCCAATATATCAACATTCTTATAGCGGAATATTCCCATGGGTGCGGTCGATTTTATCCTTGGCCTTGCTTTCCAGAAACTGCAGGCTGCGGATAAGCCGGAGGCGAGTGTCGCGCGGTGAGATCACGTCGTCGATATAGCCTCTTTTCGCTGCCAGGAAAGGATTGGCAAAGGTTTTCCTGTAATCATCGGTCTTCTGCGCCAGCGTCTGTTCAGGATCGTCGGATTCCTTTATCTCCTTGCGGTAAATTATTTCTGCTGCCCCTTTGGGACCGAGTACGGCAATTTCAGCGGTGGGCCAGGCAAAATTAATATCGCAGCGGATATGCTTAGAATTCATCACCACATAGGCGCCTCCGTATGCCTTGCGGAGAATGACGGTAATGCGGGGCACACTTGCCTCTACAAAGGCATAGAGCAGTTTGGAGCCGTGCCGGATGATACCGCCGTGCTCCTGTTCAGGACCGGGCATGAATCCAGGTACGTCCACCAGGCAAATGAGAGGAATGTTAAAAGCATCGCAGAAACGGCAGGTTGGTTGGCGATCAACCCGATTGTCTGGCCACCCAACCTGCCGAAGCCGCAGATAATATTGCGGGCGAAATTTTCCTGATATTCGAGAAATTCAGCCCCATCCAGGATGGAGGTGATAAGGATTTTCATGTCATAGGTCTGGTTTGGATTGGCGGGAATAAGATAGTCCAGGGCGGGATCGGTTCGTTCAATGGGATCGCGCAGGTCGAGGAATGGCGCGGTCTGTTTATTGTTGGAAGGCAGATAGTTGATCAGGCGCCTCACCTCCCGCAGGCAGAGGATATCGTTTGGAAAGGCAAAATGGGCCACACCGCTTTTTTCATTATGAACCTGGGCGCCTCCGAGTTCATCCGCGGTAATATCCTGATGGGTCACGGTTTTTACCACATTGGGGCCGGTGACAAACATATAGGAAGAATCTTCTACCATAAAGGTGAAGTCGGTCATGGCCGGACTGTACACGGCACCGCCGGCGCAAGGCCCCATGATGCAGGAGATCTGCGGCACCACCCCGCTGGCCATGACATTGCGGCTGAATATTTCGCCATAAGCAGCCAGGGAATCAACCCCTTCCTGGATGCGGGCGCCGCCTGAGTCATTGAGGCCGATAATGGGTGAGCCGACGCGGACGGCATGATCCATTATTTTATTGATTTTATGGGAGTGGGCCTCGCCCAGGGAACCGCCCATGATGGTGAAATCTTGGCTGAAAACAAAAATTTCCCGGCCGTCAATGGTACCGTGTCCGGTAATGACCCCGTCACCGGGATATTCCCCCCCGCCGTCTCCGGAGCTGCTTCTGCCAGTTTTTAACAAGTCGAATTCTTCAAAGGAACCTTCATCAAGCAGGAGTTCTATCCGTTCACGGGCGGTAAGTTTTCCCTTGGAGTGTTGGACTTCGATCCTTTTGCGGCCCCCGCCCTGGAGAGCTTCATCCTTCATGGATTTAAGAGAAGCAAGATTGTCACGCTCAGGACTGTGCACCTTTGTCCTCCTTCAAGGTCCGAATGGTTGCTGGTTCATCAAATACATCTTACCTCTGAATATCTAAAAATCAGCATAGACTGTCAATTGGTTTTATATATTGATTCTTTTGATAAAGTACAGACTGTTTTTGGTGAGGATTTTTCTTCGTGCAACAGAGAATACAAAGTAACTTGCGTGCAAGGACTTAGCCAGGCACGTTGTTGCTCCTCTCTACTCAAGAAGCACCACGGCAGAAAGTTGCAGAGGAAGATTAATTGTTCTTTCTGGCGAAGATGGTATTTTACCGCAAGATGATGTTGGCAGGAAAAACAAAAAAAGGGGCCATGCTGATATCGCATACCCCCTGTATTATATGTGGTGGGCCGTCAGGGTCTCGAACCCCGAACCTACTGATTAAGAGTCAGTTGCTCTACCAATTGAGCTAACGGCCCTGCACTGGCAAGTAAAGGCGTGAAAGTATCACAACTGGAAAATGACGTCAAGTGAATATGAGGAATTTCAATGGGCAGAGTTTTGATTATCGGAGCCGGTGGAGTCGGCTCCGTTGTAGTACATAAGTGTCTGCAGGTGGAGGAAGTTTTTTCAGATGTATGGCTGGCCAGCAGGACCTTGTCCCGGTGTGAAAAAATTAAGGAACAGGCAGGGCGGCCCATTGAAATTGCCCAAGTGGATGCGGACAACACCCGGGAAGTGGTGGATTTGATAAACCGGGCCCAACCTGATCTGGTCATCAATACGGCTCTGCCTTACCAGGATTTGTCCATTATGGACGCTTGCCTTGAAACAAAGGTGGATTATCTGGATACAGCAAATTACGAACCACCGGATGAGGCAAAGTTTTGTTATAAATGGCAGTGGGATTATCAGGATCGTTTTCGAGACCGGGGCATCATGGCCCTGCTCGGCAGTGGCTTTGATCCTGGAGTCACCAATATATTCTGCGCCTATGGACAGAAGCATTATTTTGACACCATCGAGTATATTGATATCCTTGACGCCAATACAGGAGACCATGGTCACCCTTTTGCCACCAACTTCAATCCGGAGATCAACATCCGCGAGGTAACAGCAAAAGGCAAATATTATGAAACCGGGGCATGGGTGGAGACTGATCCCCTCTCTATCCACCAGAGCTTTGATTTTCCGGAGATCGGCCCCAGAAAGGCGTATTTGATGTATCATGAAGAGCTGGAATCCTTGGCCAAGAATATTCCAGGAGTGAAACGGATACGCTTCTGGATGACTTTTTCAGACAACTATCTCAATCACCTGGAAGTTTTGAAGAATGTGGGATTGACGCGCATTGATCCGGTGGAATATGAAGGGCTCCAAATCATTCCGCTCAAGTTTCTCAAGGCCTTGCTGCCGGACCCGGCGTCCCTCGGACCGAAAACCAAGGGGAAAACCTGCATTGGCTGCGTTATTGAAGGCATCAAGGATGGAAAGCGCAAAAAAATCTATACATATAATGTTTGCGACCATGAGGAATGCTACCGGGAAGTAGGCTCCCAGGCCATCTCCTATACCACCGGCGTGCCTGCAATGATCGGCGCAATGCTCATGCTGACTCGGGTCTGGCAGGGCCGGGGAGTGTTCAATGTGGAAGAGTTCGATCCGGATCCTTTTATGGCAAAACTGAATATCCATGGCCTGCCATGGCATGTGAAAGAGTATTGATTTTCAGGAAGCGGTTCAAAATGACTTGGGGTGAAAGGGAAATCAACAATGAATATTGATGTTAATGCGGTTCCTACCCCTTCCTATGTCCTGGATTTGGGGATATTGCACCATAATCTGCAGATTTTGGCTTCCGTCCGTAGGAAGACGGGCTGCAAGATATTGCTGGCGTTCAAAGGCTTTGCCATGTTCAGCCTCTTTCCGGTGATCAGGAAATATCTCCAGGGGGCCAGCGCCAGTTCCCTTGATGAAGCGCGGCTGGCCAGTGATGAATTCGGCGGCGAGGTACATGTCTACATGCCGGCCTATAAGGAAGAAGAATTTTCCGAAATCCTTTCCTATGCCGACCATCTGGTATTTAATTCTTTCTCGCAATTGGAACGTTTCAAGGACAAGGTTTTAGCCTCTCCCCGGAACATTTCCTGCGGGATACGGCTTAATCCGCAATACTCCGAGGTTGAGGTCGAGCTTTACAACCCTTGTGCCAGATACTCCAGACTGGGGGTGACGGAAAAGGAGTTCCAGCCGGAAAAACTTGACAACATTCAGGGGCTGCACTTCCATGCCCTCTGCGGCCAGAATGCCGATAGCCTGACCCACACTTTAGATAGAGTGGAAGCCCAGTTCGGTGAATATCTTCACCGGATGGTATGGGTGAACTTCGGGGGCGGGCATCACATCACCAGGAAAGATTACGATATTAACCAGCTTTGCCGCCTGATTGACAGGGTTCAAGATCGTTATGGTGTTGCAGTCTACCTGGAACCTGGTGAAGCGGTTGCTTTACATGCCGGTGTTCTGGTAACACAGGTGCTGGATATTATCAGAAACGAGATAAATATAGCCATTCTTGATACTTCGGCTGCCGCCCATATGCCGGATGTTCTCGAAATGCCCTATCGCCCGGAAATTGCCGGAGCGGGTCTGCCAGGTCAATATGAACACACCTATCGTCTCGGGGGCTTAACCTGTCTGGCCGGAGATGTTGTCGGTGATTATTCGTTTCCTGATCCGCTTACAGTCGGGCAAAAACTGGTTTTCCAGGATATGGCCCACTACACCATGGTCAAAAACAATACCTTTAACGGCGTGCGCCTGCCGAGTATAGGCATTTACGATCCTGAAAGGCGCACAACAAAGATTATCAGATCATTTTCATATGAGGATTATAAAACCAGGCTATCCTGATCTTCATTATTCATTCATTCAGCTAACGCCGTAGCTTACTGCGGGATTGGCCAGCGCTGATCGTGTTCACATGCAGCGGGCCATGACGATCCGAACTGCCGTGCCTTTGCCTTCTTCACTGTGGACCGAAAAAGAGCTGTCCTTGTGATCTTCAATGATGCGCTTTGAAATGCAGAGGCCCAATCCGGTGCCGTGTTTCTTGGTGGTGAAAAAGGGATCAAATATCTTTTCTTGGTCCTCTGCAGGTATGCCCGGTCCCTCATCGATTACGGCAATTTCTACTTTGTTGCCAGCATGGGTGGAAGAAATGGCCAAGGTGCCATTTTGCTCAAGGGCTTCAACACTGTTTTTAAGGACATTGAGGAGTACCTGCTTCAGTTTTTGCCGGTCTCCTTCAATGAAAATATCACCTTTATGGAGGCGGAGATCAACGGTGATGCTTTTTCTTTTGCACTCTTCCTCAACCAGGGAATGAATCTCAGCCAGGAGTTCGTAAACATCTATTTTTTCAAGGTCCAGTTTTTTGGGAGTATATAAATTCTTGAGCCCGGCAAGCAGGTTTTCAAGCCTGGTTACTTCAGTGGAGATGAGATTAAGTTTTTCAAGCTCTTTGGCCCCCTGGATTCCTTTGGCAAGTTGCCGCGCAAATCCGCCGATCAGAGCCAGAGGATTTTTAATTTCATGACTGATTTCCGCCACTGTCTGACCAAGCGCCGCCAGCCTTTCGCTGCGATTAATCTGTTCCTGCAGTGCTTTTGTTTCGGTGATATCCCTGATAATCCCAGTAAAAAAAAGCTTCCCGTTTACTTCTGCAACGGAAAAAGAAATTGAGGCTGAGAAAGATTCATTGTTTTTGCGCATGGCCCGGAATTCGGATTCGTG
>CALZHT010000119.1 GCA_945787445.1 uncultured Desulfobulbaceae bacterium | reverse complement strand
TCCCATTTTTTGAGAAAAAGCGGCTCATTCTGGGACAGGTTCGCCTTCATTTTAAATTTTGTCTGGGGCAAATTAAGAGTCGCCCGGTAATCCATATAAGTATCTCCCTATTAGCTGCAATTAAAAGGAAATGTCCTCAATAAAGTTTTTCCGCTACCATACCAGCAAACTTTCAAGTTGCAAGGGATAAGTGAGAAAATACCTAGTGATATCTCACCCCTGAACGGAAAGAAATTATGGTATGGTTTACGCCCTGAAAAATTTCAGATAACCTGATCTCGGCAGATCCGAAAACGTTTTGTAACTCCTTGAAATTAAGCTTCGAGTTCAGGAGTTCTGAATGTAAATAACAGGATTGTAGTAGATTTGGAACTATCTATTGCCCCGTGTGTCTATTTCTGATGTCATAATTCCAGAGGTTATGGTAGCTCTAAAAGTTACATAAGATGGTCCTAAAAAAATTGATGAATTCGTATGTATTGCGGGTGTGACAATATTGAAGATTAGCAAAAAGCGATTACTTATTACTATCATATGTTTATTGTTGGTAATCGTTTATTCGCTTCGTGTATATATACTTGGACCGTCCATTGCAAAAATAATCACCAGAGCGGTCAAGAACGGCGTCGGGATTGATATTACCATTGGCAGTGTCCGGGGCAACTATCTTACTACCCTGGAATTGCATGAGGTCAAAACCATTCACCGCGGCAGCGGTCCGCTTTCAAGCATAAATCTGCAAAAGGGTATTGTGCATTTTTCTCTGCCTCCTCTTCTGGTCAGTGAGGCATCATTTATAAGTAACCTCAATATTTTTCTCTCCAAGCCAAAACTTGATATAGATTTGACAATCCTGAGAAAAGGAGAAAAATCAAATGCCGGATCTCCCCTGCCTGCCTATTTACCCTCCATCCTGGTGGAACAAGGCATTGTTCATCTAAAGGGACATGGATTTCAAGTTACCACCGACCCTTTTGCCATAGATCTCAGTTCCGCCATGACAGGTGGCGATAGTGCCAAACTGCGGATCCAGGCGCCCGCCGTCCTGCTCAGCAGGCCGGAAAAAACGGATGTACGCATTGCTCTTGACACAACCATGGACTATGACGATGAACGGCTTCATGTCTTAAGTCTGAAAATCAACAACAATGAAATCATCGAGCGTTTCACCGCCGATCTTCAAGAAGCAGAGAATGGTATCATTGCACTCGAAGCAGCACTTACATTGTTCGAGGGACGTGGTGAGGTTGCGGTCCGCATGGTCGATAACCATCTGGAAGGGAGTTTACTGGCAGAGGAAATGCAGCTGAAAAAAGTATCCTCTCTATTCGACCTCCAAGACGTATCACCCGGAGGCCGCCTCAACCTGTCAGCCGATTTCCGCTTGGAAACCAACCGATTACCCACAATAGCAGGAACCGTGATTTGTGATATATTCGACGGCAGTTTTCGAGGAACCGCTTATGAGAAATTGCATTTTGAAGCTGAAGCCAAAGAGGAAGAAATCCAAATCAGCAGGATTGATTTGCGCACCGAATCAAATGCTGTCTCATTCATGAACGTCTCACTGCCAAAAGAGAAACTCCTGCACGAGCCGCTGGATACCCTTATTTACGGTACCATGGGAAATTTTTCCATGCAGCTGCAAGATATTCCAGCACTTCTAAAAATGGCAGAATTGGAAAAAACGGTTGCTCCCGCCAAACTGCCTGCCCACAATCTCACCCTGGAAGGCATGATCGCTAAAGGGGGTAAATTCAGCGGCCATGGCCTGCTGTTGACCGAAACCGGTGCTGCACAAATAAACAGTGCCGCAATTGCATTACCGCCCAAGGGCATGAGCCTGGGTGCGACGGCAATTGAGGCGGATCTCACGGCAGACATTCCGGATCTTGCGGAAATATCAGCGCTTTTTCAACTGCCGTCCCTGCAAGGGAGTCTGGCCGCTGCGGCAAAATTCAATGGCACCTTTGCCGAACCCACAGGTTTCGTAACCTTGCATGGGAATTCACTGGCCATCCAAGGAAGTCCCTTGGGCAATCTAGAAGTCTCGATACAATCGGACGCACATACACTCCAGGTACAATCAGCACACCTGGAAAACGGTGATGATCATCTCGCAATTACCGGAAAATATAGCTTCAAGACCCAACAACTTGAGGAGGTGATGGTCAATGTGTCCGTTGAAGACCTGTCTCCATATGGCGCAAAATTCCTGGACCGATATGATATGCATGGCAGGTGTTCCGGAAAAGCTCTTATTTCGGGAGATATCCGCAAACCGGATGTGAATATGGAATTGCGTCTTGCTGATGGACAGGCAGCCGGATTTCCTATCCAGTCAGCTGACCTCAAACTCAATAGCAAAGACGGCAAGGTGGAGATTACCCATGCTCTCCTGCAATCCGCCCGCATTGCCGCCTCGGCAACGGGCATGCTTGCGCCGCTGACCGAAGACAAAGGATACGGCCTGGACCTTGAAACCTTCAGCCTGTCAACCAAAAATGGTTTGTTCCGGCTGGCTGAACCAACACAGCTTATCTTTCCGCAACCGGGATCCTATGTTGTCAAAAAACTGGTCCTCACCGGCGATGATGGTGATATCCGAGCCGACGGCCAGGTGGATCTTAATGGTGAGAGCAACATCGCAATCGATATGAATAACTTTAAGGGGGACATCCTTCGGGATCTGTTTGATGAACAGCTTGTTCTGGAAGAGGCCGATTTGGGTGCTATCATTTCCGGAAATATTCAGGCGCCGGTCATTTCCGCCTCAGGGACTATCGGCAAGCTTGGCACGCAAGATATGCCTTTTCCCCTTTCCGCTGCCCTTGATTTACAATTACATCCTGAAGGGTTGTCCGTAAACAAATTCCAATGGTCATCTGCAAACGGTCACAACCTGTCTATTGCCGGCTTTGTTCCCTTTGGACCGTGGGCTGTTGACCCGTTTCTTCCCGGCACCCTCAAGCTCTCGGCCGAATTTACCGCCCCGGATCTGGAACTCTTCAAGCCATTTTTGCCGGCCTCTTATCAAGCGGAAGGAAGCGGCGCCGTTACCCTTACCATGTCAGGCACCTGGGATAAACCAAGCGGCCACCTGCGGATAACAGCCGAAGATTTTGGTATGCCTTCCCTACCTGCTTTTCGTCTGCCCTATCCCGCCTCGATTATTGGCGAAATATTTTTTACAAATGGGCAGGTGGAGATTAAAACAGTTCATATTGAGGCGCCGGGTACAATTATAAAGGGTCAGGGCAAAGTGTTCGAAATCTCCTCGCTTAAAACGTTTCTGCAAGGAAAAGACTTCAAGCGCAAAGGGATGATCGATGGTCACATATATGTAGACATAGTGGACCTCGACTGGTTGGCCGCCGGAATCACCGCTCTGCGCCGTTTATCAGGAAAATTACACGCTGATATCGACCTGGCAGGACCGATTATTGATCCCCAAATTACCGGGATTATCAGCCTCAAGGAGGGAGAATTACACACCAACACCACCCTGCCGACTATTCAATCTCTCAACCTGTCGGCGCGGGCTACTCCTGATCAAATCACATTGGAAGAAGTTCATGGTGAATTTGGCGCATCACCTTTTACCTTGACCGGAACTATTCAGAAAAACGACCAGGCCGGACCTTCGCTGCAATTGCATCTGCAGGGCAAGAATCTCCTCCTCTTCCGCAATGAAAATACGGGCCTGCGTACTGATACCGACCTTCGCGTGGAAGGTCCTCTTGAGCGCTTGCGCATTTCCGGCAACCTGGCCGTCACCGATGGCCGGTATACAAGGAATTACGATTTTCTCAATATGTTCCGTAGCCAAGGCACTCCTCGAAAAGAAGCAGGGATACGTCTTTTTTCATTCCGGGATCCGCCTCTCAAGGACGCTGAGTTGCAGATTCGACTGACGGCGAAGACTCCTTTTCAGCTCAGCAATAATCTGGCAAAGGCAACCATGAGACCCGACCTCATGCTGAGCGGCACCGGAGAGCTGCCGGTATTGACCGGCGTTGTTTTTGTGGACTCCGGCCGGATCAACCTCCCGGCCGGCCGCATGCGAGTGGATTCCGGTCTTGTCCGGTTCACGAAAAGCAGCCCGGATGTTCCAACCCTTAATTTTACGGCCTCCAGCCGTTTAATGAATTATGACATTACCGCCCTGGTTGAGGGCCCATACAACGAACCGGTTGTAACCCTGTCATCAACCCCCCCCCTGCCGGAAGCGGATCTGCTCCTGCTCGTTTTGACCGGCAAAGTACCGACCACCGGCATTGATGATGCCGAAGCGCAAGCGAAGATGATGACCACAGCGGCAATTTTTGTGGGTAAGGAGGTTTTGGCTAAATTAATCAACAACGATTCGGGCGCCATGGAGGATTCTCTGCTTGATCGACTTGATATCCAAATCGGCCGCAATATAACGGAAAAAGGAAATGAAACCATCGACGCCAATTTCCTTATAGCGGACCGGGTGATCAGAAACAAAGGATCACTCTATATCACCTCTGAAAAAGATATATTTGACAGCTATAATTTGGGGTTAAAAATTGTTGTCCGATTTAAATGACACCTTCGCTTTGCATCCATTGCCGCTGTTTCGTGCCGCCCTGCTTAGCTTGATTTTCCTTATGCCCGCAGGGGTTGGGGCTGAGCAGCATGCCGGCAACGGTCTGGAGGCAGAAAAAGAATTTGCCATATGCAGACAAGAACTCTATTCCGCCGAGTGGATAGCCCAAAAAGGATATGCCCTCGATTTCAACGGAAACAGGGCATTACGTGATTCCAAACTGCGAGCCGCTGCCGCAGATGAGCTGGAATCATTTGCAAAATCAGGGCACCGCTTTGCAGACATAAACGACGCTGCTTTTCAAATGGAGCTCGCCTATAGGGCGCAGGGATACGCCTTTGCCAGGGTGGATTACCGCTGTGGTCTGGAAAAGGAGGGGTTGTTGGTCTCTTTCCTTGTTAGCGAAGGCCCGCAGGTATTAATCGAAAGTATAAACCTCAACGGCAATACCGCTTTTGCGGATGAGGAACTGGCAGGCTTCTTCTCGGAAGAACAACAATGGTACGAGGACAAAAAAAATATTTATGTCGAGGCAAAAGTGAACGATGGTGTCAATACGATTTCCGATCTTTATTATGAGACCGGCTATCTTGATGCATCAGTACAAGGGCCCCACTTTGAATTTTCCTCGGATAATTCCCGCGTTACCATTAGTCTCGACATATCGGAAGGATACCAATTTGTTATCAATTCGGTGGATTTTGACGGCGATGTCCTAGAGGAAGCGGAAGAGGGCCTGAGTTCGGTAGCGCAAACATATATCCAGCAGGTCTATTTCAAAAGAAGAAAGATCGATCTGCAGAGCCGGATAACTGAAATCTATAGTAATCTTGGCTATCCTTCCGTAAAGGTCGTTATCGATGATCAAGAAACGGTTGAACCGGGTAAAATTAATCTTACTGCCGAGATCATAAGCGGCCCCATGATCAGGATCAAAAAAATAATAATCAAAGGCAATGCCGGCACCCGAGAATCCTTTATCAGAAATCGAATCGCATTTAAAGAAGGTGAATTATACACTTTTGAAAAGCAGCGCAAAAGTTTCCTGGCCCTGTTCCGCACCGGCCTTTTTTCTAAAATCGACATTACCATTGCGCCCGGCAGCACTGAAGAACGCGATCTGTTTGTCCAACTGGAAGAGTTACTGCCCCGGGAGTTTTCTTTTGAAGTCGGGTGGGGATCCTACGAATTGTTTCGGGTAAAATCCTCCATTGTGGAGAAAAACCTGCTGGGCACCGGGCGCACAGCACGCGCCCAAGCCGGAGCTTCCACCAAAGGAGAGAATGTCGTTATCGGCATAACTGATCCCTGGTTTCTCCAAACCGACATAACCGTAGACCTGCCATTCTCATACAGCCGCCGTGAGCAGCCATCCTTCGAAGAAACAAAATACGGTGTTTCGGTGTTTTTTTCAAAAACATTCCGGAGAGACCTGGCAACAACATTGGGATACCTCATTAGCCGAACTGACATCACTGATGTGGAAGAGGGCTTTACCTTAGAAAATCAGGAAGACCAATATAATCTGGCCAGCATAAAGCTGCAGCTCATCAAAGACAAACGCAACGATATCTTCTTTCCCACTAAAGGATACAGGTTCTCTATCGCCGAAGAAATTGCCGACTCCATCCTGGGATCCGAAGAGAAGTTTTCCCGCTTTACCAGCGGCATCTCCATTTTTTTTCCAATTGCGACCAGGACGGTTTTCGGCTTTCGCTACAATACGGGGTTCATTATCCCGACTGATAATCAGGTGACAATTCCGGCACCGGAAAGATTTTACAATGGCGGGGAAAACACAGTGCGCAGTTACAGCCAGGATCTGCTCGGTCCTGTTGCTTCAGGACGCCCGGTTGGCGGCAATGCCTTCAATGTTATCAACCTGGAGCTCCGGTACCGGTTCAGCAAGACCCTTGCCGCCACCATCTTCTTTGATACCGGTAACATCGCCCCGAACCGGTCCAGGGAAGAGCTGAAAAAGCCACCCTATGACAACCAACAGGACGTGATAGATGACACCTTCAATGACTATTTCAGAGACTTCCGCAGTGCCGTAGGTTTCGGAATCCAGTATTTACTGCCCGTGGGACCGGCCCGGCTTGATGTGGGCTTTAATCCGAACCGCGAAAAAATAAGCATAAATGAGAATGGTGACGTTGAAGGAAGAGGTGAAGATGACCTTGCCATCCACTTCAGCGTCGGCATGGCATTCTGACAGGTGAACATCCAACAATAATCCGGATTTCCGGAATTTGTTTGCTCATTTAATCACTCAATTTTTCAAAACATTCGACAATTCTTTCCGGAATTCCGATCTATTTTATGAAGTTTACAGAAATGAGAACGAAAATTCGTCTGTAGTCAAGGTATATTCACTTGATAATACAGCCATATTTAGGGCCTAAAAAAAAAATTGCTATATAAATATTAAAGTTAACCATTGTTAATTTTTCAATATTTCCTCTGTAAACCTCACTCCTTTAAAGAGCGCATTGATTGTTATGGCGTGAATCTTGCCTGTATTTTTCTTTTGGAATTCTTTACCTACCCTTTTCATTGAAAATAGTAGTTTTTTGTAAATAGCATTTCAAAAGAGGGGCAATCCCATATTGATTATGTAAATTTTTTATATGGTAATTGAATTAACCAAAGAAAGAGAACATCAAAAAAATCGTTCAAAAAGATAGGCTAACTACTTTGTTTTGATTGCAGACTTACAATTTAATAATGGGTTACCTACTGAATTAAATAAAAAAAATACAGTGTTCACCTTATTTATTTTTCTGATCGAATCTGATCAGGATTATAAATAGGAGTGATGATCATTAAGGTTTCATCGACGCTTTGGGCAACATCTCTATAAAGAAAAAATCTGTTTACAAGTAGTTATGACAAAAGTGGAACACCCTCATGTTGTGGGTGTAATTTTAATAATTAAATAGAATAAGCAAAGGAGGAGAGTATGCAAAAAAGGAGGACGAAAAAGTGGGCATCAATTTTCACCTTGATGCTTTGCGCTACTATTACCATCATTCTCTCGGCCACTGGCTCAGCGTTTGCCGTCACAAATCCTAATCCTGTGTGTGGTAATGGAGTTGTGGAATCCGGAGAACAATGTGACGATGGCAATACCACTAGTGGTGACGGTTGCTCGAAAACCTGTATGCCTGAAAAAGAACCTTTCTGCGGCGACGGCAAGACGGATCCGGGTGAGATGTGCGACGACGGCAATGACATCAATACCGATGGCTGCCGTAACGACTGTACCAAACCGCGCTGCGGCGATGGAATCAAGGATGCCGGTGAGATGTGCGACGACGGCAATGACATCAATACCGATGGCTGCCGTAACGACTGTACCAAACCACGATGCGGCGATGGAATCAAGGATGCCGGTGAGATGTGCGACGACGGCAATGACATCAATACCGATGGCTGCCGTAACGATTGCACCAAACCACGATGCGGCGATGGAATCAAGGATTCAGGTGAACAATGTGACGACGGCAACACAAATCCGGGCGACGGTTGCGATCCATTCTGCATGAAAGAAGAGGAATGCGATTTGAAAGTCACTAAAGAGGTGGATCCTTATTTAATAGAATGTCCATGTTCCTGTGATAGCGACTCTGATTCGGACAGTGATTGCGATTCCGACTCCGATTCGGACAGCAGTGATTCAGCATGTGACTCCGGTTCAGATTCTGGTTTTAAAAGTTATTATGGTTCTGACAGCAGCGACTCCGAATGTGATTCTGGATCAGACTCCGACAGTGATTGCGACTCCGACTCCGATTCGGACAGCGATTGCGATTATGTCTGTGATGGATTCAAATCACATGATAGTGACAGCGATTCCGATTCCGATTCCGACAGCAAAGACTCTGACAGCGATTCAGACTCTGATTCCGGCCACATTAAGGCGGATTGCTTGGCCGATGACGACTCATGGTCCGACAGCAGCGACTCTGACAGTGATTCAGACTCAGACTCCGACAGTGATTCGGACTCCGATTCAGATCATGACTGTTTCCAAACCTGTCCCGGCGATCAGCTCGTAACATATACCTACACGATCATGAATAATGGCGATGACCTGGTCGACGTTTCAGTGGTTGATGACAAACTTGGCGTAATCGCTGAATATGACTATTTAGCTGCCGGCGAGATGAAGATAGAGACCAAAGAGGCCTGTATTTTTCAAACAACCACCAACATTGTTACAGTTACTGGATACCTGAAATCAAGTAATGCCATGTGCAAAGACATGGACGAGGCAACTGTAACAGTCTCCTGCTCAAAAGGCGGCGATGGATGCACACCCGGATACTGGAAACAGTCCCAACATTTCGATTCTTGGACTGATTATACCCCAGATACGATGTTCTCCGACGTTTTTGAAGATGCCTTCCCCGGCATGACACTCCTTGATGTACTTAAACAGGGTGGCGGAGGACTGAAAGCATTGGGTCGGCATACTGTGGCGGCACTTCTTAATGGTGCTTCTTCTGATGTCAGTTATGATCGCTCAACAATGCAGGTAATCATGATGTTCGAAAATGCTTACCCTGCTAACAAGCATAAATACGAGAGTGTAAAGAACATCTTTGAAGACTTTAATGAACAAGGTTGTCCTCTCAATTAATTACAAATAACGAATCAATACATTTCATAAAAAAGGCGGTTCACATTGAACCGCCTTTTTATTTTTATTAGTATTGTAAAAGCCATGATGATCAAAAACAAAATACATCAAATAACCGCGAATATTTTGTTTGCCGTAATAGTTTGCGCGTACACAGTCATGGCCTTCAAATTTCCTGTCGCCTATATGGTTGGTACGTATGAGGATCTTGTTGGTGAGTGGGCCCAGGTTCTGTTTTTCTTCAGCGTAATGGTGCTATCGCTTAGACTCGCCTTTTATAAGTCCAGATACAGGTTATTTTTTGCTGTTCTTGCCCTGGCAAGCTTCTACACAGTTATGGAAGAAATCTCTTGGGGACAGCGCTTGTTTAATATTCCCACCCCTGATTTTTTCCAAAGGCATAACCTCCAGCAAGAAACGAATATCCATAATTTTTTTACCGGTCCATTTGCAACCCAGCTCAAAAAAATAATGGAGTATGCTCTCTTTACGGCTTTGATTCTCTACGGTCTTGTTTACCCTATATCTTTACGGTTTCAATGGCGATTCGCCATAAGGATTGATGCCATGGGGCTTCCCGCTCCACCTCTCTATCTCTGGCCGTTTTTCTTCCTTAGCGGAGTGCTTGAATTGGGGCCTTTTAGCTTCAATGAGGCAGAAATCGCTGAAATACTCATTCCTCTCGCACTCACGATCTTTCTTACGCACCATTGGATTTTGTATCATGATAATATAGCTTGGGAAAACACCAATGCGTTGCCCGGCTCAATCTCGCAACGGCTCGCCTTGATGATAGTGGCAATTTTTATGGGGGTGGTGCTCTTAGCCACGGGAATCACCTATGCGTCGTATACAAATCCACGCTTGAAAGCCAAAATTGACAGCCGCATAGCCAACGGCATTGAAAAATTTGCCGGTCGCTACAAACGGTATGAGCAATGGGACACTGCCGTAAGCCTCTACCATAAGATGGATGACAAAGAGCCCGGCAGGCCCTCTATCCAGAGGAGGCTGGCCCTCTGTTACAAAGAATTGGGAGACCGGGATAAATCGCAGTTGTATATCGACAAGGCCCTGGCCATTAATCTCCGAAAAATCAAACGGAAGCCTTCCACCATTTCAGCGCATCTTTCCCAGGCCATTACCTACAGGCAGATAAATGACCCGGCCAAAGCCGAATTTCATCTGCACACCGCCCTTCAGAACGCTCTAAAAAGGATTGAAAAGAATCCGGACAGCGCCTCCGCCGCCTATTGGTTGGGGAAGACTTATTATCAATTGGAAAAGTACTCTGCTGCGAAAGAGCAGTATCAAAGGGCGGTCGATCTGCGACCGCAAAGATCAAAATACAAAAAAGCCCTGCTTAAATTGGAAATCATGCTGGCAAAATCAGGTACGACAGAGGAGGATGAAGAGTAGCAGGGAGAAGATCTGAAAGAAATATACCTGACCACAGAGAACACGGAGGTCACAGAGTTAACTGTTCAAAAAACAAGGTTTTATTCTGTGTTCTCTGTGCCATGTGGCAAAAAAGGACTTTTTACGATTTCATCAAATTGTAAGAAGACAAAAACAATACGGCGGACGATCCAGCCGCCCATATTACAGTGCGCCGAATGTCCGCCGTTAAGCAGTCTATATTAATGTTATCCGTTTTTCTAAATTACTTTTTGGGATGACATCCGACACACTTCGTAGGAGCTGCTTTTCCTTCTTTACTGACTTTTTTATGGCAGTCCTTGCAAAGTTTATGGGCAGCACCCTTGAAGCTGTTCAGTTTCGGATTTTTGAAGTCCTTGTTGTGGCAGGTGCTGCATTTTCCTGATGTTTGGCATGGTTGAAAACCACTGGTTTCTTTCCCGTCTCGGCCTTTAAGGTCATCTCCGCCGCTCCCTTATCGCGGGCAAAACTTGTGGCACCAAACACAAAGCTCAAGGCCAAAGCTAAAACCATCAACGGTACAAGGTGTTTTCTAGTCATCGTACATTTCCTCCTTCATGATACGTGTTAATGTGATTAGAATGATATCCTTGGAGGTTTATTAATAATCGTGTCCATAAACCTCCGGCAAAAAATTCGCGCCATACTAATAGTAATGATTCTTTTTTGCTACGATTTTTTTCATATAATTTCATCCACTCAGGTGTAAAAAAAATTATTAGACGTAGACGTATAAAATCCCTGATTAATAGGTAATTGAAAACAACAAGCAATGATCATTACCGACAAGGTCAAGAACAAAATTGGAGTATGCTGCGCAAAATCTGTCGGATTATGGAAACGAGCTGAAGAATTGGCGCGAATACTCAATCTCCCGTTGGTCGATATCGATGACAGGGAATATCCCTATCTCCTGACCTTCACGGAAAAACGACTTGAACTGCGCAACATCGGGCCTCAATCTCCAGGCCCCTTTTATGTGGACTTCACCAGCGGAACATTGCGTTACCGATTGCAGAAAGGCGGCGGCACCGGTCAGCTTCTTGCAAAGGCGGTGGGAATCAAAGGAAGCCACCGGCCCACTATTCTTGATGCCACCGCAGGCATGGGTCGGGATGGTTTTATCCTGGCTTGGCTCGGCTGCAATGTCACCATGATTGAAAGGTCGCCAATACTGGCGGCTCTCCTTGAAGATGGCCTGCAACGGGGACTGGATGACAAGGAAATTGGTGGGATTGTCCGGGACCGCATTACACTGGTGGTCGGAAACAGCGTTGATATTATGGGCAAGCTGGCCAAAGAGGCAAGGCCGGAAACAGTGTATCTCGATCCCATGTATCCCATGCGCATTAAAAGCGCCCTGGTCAAAAAGGAAATGCGCTATATAAAAGCCATTGCCGGAGATGATGATGACGCGCCAAAACTCCTGGAAATCGCGCTGGCAACTGCCCTCAAAAGGGTGACCGTCAAGCGTCCACGCCTGGCCCCGGCAATAGCCGGTCCTGAGCCAACAACTGCAATAAAAAGCAAAAACAGCAGATATGATATTTATCTAGTTAAGCAGGGGCAATAGGTACACACAATCTTAAATATGGTGACGTAAATATTTTTACCACCACAGAGAACACAGAGAGCACAGAGAAAAATGAAGAAGGATCCTTTTACAGGAAAAGTGATTGGGTGTGCCATAGAAGTCAATCGTGTTTTGGGTCCCGGTTTGCTCAAATCGACATATCAGCAATGCCTAGCTCATGAATTTCATTTAGAAGGAATTGCCTTTAAGCTGGAGCATCCATTGCCAGTTGAGTACAAGGGAGTCAGACTTGATTGCGGATACCGCATAGATATTCTGGTAGAAAATCGGCTCATCATTGAACTTAAGGCTGTTGGTGAGATCAAAGGCATTGAAGCTCCCCGCGGCAAACCGCGGGGAATCTCCGTATGTAAGGATTTTTTGACTTTATACATTCGCTCGTTTACGCCGCAGCA
>CALZHT010000118.1 GCA_945787445.1 uncultured Desulfobulbaceae bacterium | reverse complement strand
AATCAATTCTCTAGGAATTTAATTATGGAATTGATTTCTGTGTTTGTCAGGTAAGAAAAAGAAGGCATTCTTGCCTGTGGATTCTTCTTTTCAGGATTACGGATATACTTTTTTATATATGCAGTGCTTCTCCTTTGCGTCACGGCAGTAAGATCCGGCCCCATTCTGCCACCTTTGCCTTTGAAACTGTGGCATTCAATGCAGCTGTTATCATAAAAGAGCTTGGCGCCATCGGCAGCACTGCCGCTGCATCCAGAAAAACAGATCAGGGAAACTATCAGATAAAATGGAGCGGCGGCATAAAACATTACACATCCTTAGAATACATTTGTTGATTAGGCATGGATCGCAATATTTCGCTTGATTTCTACTTTTTGTATTCAATTCATTTTAGGAAATTTTTTCAAGAAGAAGAAAAGAAATAAGCAGGGACATGATTCCTGCTTTATTATGATTTGCAATTATTGGGAGGATAATACGATTGTTTATTTCCTCCGGATGAAGGTTGCCAATCCAAAGAGGCCGGTGCCGAACAGCAGCAGTATTCCTGGCTGGCCGACCGCGAGGCAAATAGCTAGAATTTTTCCTTTCATAGTATATAGATAAATCCTCTTTTTGGCGGTGTTGATTACTGTAGGTCTGTCATAAGGGATTACAGCTCTGTATCCCAATCCGTTCATGGGATTTCTACAGCTATTTGCATTTTTTGTCCCAATTTGATCCAATATTTTTTTCAATACATTTATAATATCAAATAGTTATATACATTAATTGGTTGCTGACCTCTGGGTGACAGTACGGAATTCCGAATATCTGAATTTTTTCCGGAAAAATGGGAAAAATGCTTGGGCGTTTTTGCACCCTGGGTTACGCTTCGATGTATCTATCAGAGGATCTGCGGCGTGCTAATAAATGCAATTGACAATCGTTGATAATGAGGGGATTTGGTAATCATGTAAAAATTAGGTCAAAATATGTGGGCTAGTATCTTGCTGTGTATTTTTTTACTTCTGTCAACACCATATCCACTATCCGGGGCACTGCCTCTTGCACTTCTTTGGTCAGTTCCAGAGACCAGGAATAGGTGTCTTTGGGCTGCACCCCGATAATTATTGCTTTTATGTCTTTTCTTTTTCGTAGGTAATTGAGTATTTCCTCAAGGCCAAATTCATGGAGAGATATCTTGTTTTCAGGGAAACCGGAAAATTCTGCAGGCTTGAGTGTGAAGACCGTCCCTGGTTTTGCATCACAATCAATGGCATCGATGATGATAAAATTATCTGCAGTGTCGAAAAGTTTTAATATGTCAAAACTTCCAGTGCCTACTTCGATTACATCCACTTCTTCAGGTAAAGGGAGTTTTCTAAGCTCATTGATTGCGTGCACACCAATCCCGTCATCTGCTTTCAGAATATTGCCGATACCAAGAATTATCATGCCGGATTTTTTAGCTTTCATGGTCAGTTTACGAACTCGATCAGCAAGGGCTTACTCTTGTTTACACGCTCATTCCCTGTAGCAAAACGCGTGGAGCTTCAATTTCAGACCTGATGTAGTATAAATTGTATATGATCTTTACAGTATACCTCATTTAATATTTCCTTTTTTAATAATAAATCTATATAATTATATATTATTACATCTGGGCGGATCCCTAATTCTGTAAATGAAAAATCCTTCAAGGGCATTCTGTGCAGGTCTATCATAATCGTCGTTAAAAGAAAAAAACATCTGATTTCCATTATTTTCAAGGCAATTGTTTGATTTTCCTCTCCTATTATGCGCTTTAAAAATTCCCAGGAATATCAGAATCATCAGGAGAACATGTGCACAATAATTATTCGATGGACCCACGATAAAATAATGCCGAAAGCCTCTGCGTAAAGGTTTTCAGAGCAGAGATCCTAGGTGAATGGCATGGTCAATATACTATGGCTTGAGGGCCAGGGCTGCGGAGGAGACAACATCTCGCTGCTCAATGCAGAGCAGCCGGATATTGTCACCCTGTTAAAACGGTATGAGCTAAATATTCTCTGGAACCCCAATTTAAGCAAAGAGACGGGCGCTGGAGCTGTGAGGATCCTTGACAACATCATATCGGCCAAAACACCTTTGGACGTGTTGATAGTCTCCGGCGCCGTGCCTCTTGGCCCCAATAACAGCGGCAAGTTTTTTCTGTTCCACGGCCGGCCGCTGAAGGACTGGCTCATGGAAATGGCCAAGGTAGCCCAATATACGGTGGCCGCGGGAACGTGCGCTTCTTTTGGCGGCATACCTGCTATTGATAACAATCCCACTGATGCCGTCGGCCTCCAGTTCCTGCATGAGGAAAAAGGCGGTCTGTTAGGTCCTGATTATCTGAGTCGCAAGGGGATGCCGGTGATTAATGTGGCAGGGTGCCCACCCCATCCTGACTGGATGGTTGAAACCCTGCTCATGGTGGCTAAAGGGACCATTTCCGCTACTGAACTTGACGATCTGAACCGGCCGAAAGAATTTTATCAATTTTTGGCCCACCATGGCTGCCCCCGCAACGAATATTATGAGTTTAAGGCATCTGCCCAGGTGTATGGCCAGTACGGCTGTTTGTTTGAAAACCTGGGTTGTAACGGTACCCGCTGTGATTCAGACTGCAATATTCGTTTATGGCTCGGAAGGACCGGCAGTTGCACCCGGGGAGGATATCCCTGCATTGCCTGTACCGGGCCTAATTTTCCGGACGAATTTCTGCCATATTTCCAGACACCCAAGGTGGGCGAAATTCCGAAGGCCTTGCCCAGCGGTGTTCCCAAGGCCTGGTATGTGGCAATATCCTCCATGGGCAAGGCAGCCATTCCTGAACGGCTGAAAAGAAGCGCCGTATCTTTTCTTAAAGGTGACAAACATGGCCAGAACTCTGAAGATTAGTCCGGTAAACCGTGTGGAAGGCGATCTGGAGGTCCGGGTCGATATAGAAGAGGGAAAGGTTACCGAAGCCTGGGCCTCCGGTGTGATGTTCAGAGGTTTCGAAGCGCTGCTAAAAGGCCGAGACTCCATGGATGGCATAGTTCTGACGCCCCGGATCTGCGGGATCTGCTGCAGCGCCCATTCCACGGCAGCAGCCAATGCCTTGCGCTTTCTTAATGGTTCAACCATGCCGGCTAATGCCTATTTCGGCCGCAACATCGTTTTTGGCACAGAAACGGTTATGAGTCATTTGACCCATTTCTATGCCCTCTTCGCTCCAGACCTTACCAATGAGGCCTATGCATTCCATACATTGCATGACGAACTGGTGAAACGCTTTACCCCATTTCAAGGAACTTCGTATCAAAAAGTCCTGAAAGAGAGAAAACGATTTCTTGAAATAATCGGCCTGTTTGCCGGCAAGTGGCCCAATCACCTGTCCTTTCAACCAGGCGGCATGACCTGTACTTTGGGACAGAGCGAAATAATCAGAGCACAAGGCGTGTTGGCCGATTTTCAGGGCTATATCGAAGAAACAATTCTCGGCACTTCAATAGAACGCTGGCTTGATGAGATCGACAGCCTGGAGAAATTGGAAGAATGGGCAGGACAGAAGAACAAAAATCCTAGGGATCTTGCCCTTTTTATCCAGGTTGCGCAGGATATCGGCCTGTACAGCATGGGCAAGGGACCGGAGAAATTTTTATCTTTCGGGGCTTATGAAATGCCTGATCAGACGTTCTGGCTGCCAAGTGGCTTTTATGACGGCCGGCAAATCCTTGCCTTTGACCAGGATAAAATTACCGAAGACAGTAAAAATTCTTGGTTTATAGGTTCTGAGAAACCTCAACATCCATTCGATGGAACCACTAAACCGGAGATGGACAAGCCTGATGCGTACAGCTGGATCAAGGCGCCACGCTATGACAACCAGGCTGTGGAGGTCGGACCTCTGGCCCGCCAGATCATCAATCAGGAGCCCCTGGTCATCGATCTATTCAACAAGCTTGGGGCGCATGTGTTTACACGAACAATAGCTCGCTGGCATGAGGCAATGAAGACACTCAAGGAATTGAAGCACTGGCTTGATGCCATAAATATCAAAAAACCTTTTTATAAAGTAACGAAACCGGTGGATAGTGGTTCAGGCGCCGGTCTTGTCGAAGCAGCCCGTGGATGTCTGGGTCATTGGTTGGTGGTCGAGAACAACAAGATCAAAAAATACCAGGTCATTACGCCAACCACCTGGAACGCTTCACCTCGAGACGGTCATAATACCCCGGGCGCCATGGAGTCAGCCTTGGCAGGATTATCCGTAAATGATGAAAAAAACCCTGTTGAAATAAGCCATGTCATCCGCTCCTTTGATCCCTGCCTGGTGTGCAGTGTGCATACAATCCGCAATGGCAAGAAGTCTACCTCCTTTACCCTCCGTACATATTAGGGCAGGCTATGCACGAAGAAATAAAAGAATTTGAATTGCAGGAAAAGGCATGGCTTGAAATGGTAAGGCAGTTCGAACTGCTTTATGCTGATGCCGCCAAAAAGCAAGAAGACCTTGAGCTGAATAATGCTGAGCTTGAGCAGGCAAAGGCGAAGCTTGAGAAAGCATATGCCAAACTTGAGCAGTACAAGGAGAGAATAGAAAATCATAATCGAGAATTAGAACAAAAGGTGTACGAACGAACCAGTGAGCTGCAGGAAAAAAACGTGAAACTTCAGGAAGCCAACCTGAAGATACAAGAAGCAAACCGGCTCAAGTCCGAATTCCTGGCCAACATGAGTCATGAGATCAGGACGCCTATGAATGCCATCATAGGTATGTCTACTCTGGCCCTTGACACCGAACTGGATGATGAACAGCTGGAATATTTGTCAACTGTGCAGAAGAGTGCGTACTCATTGCTTGACATCATTAATGACATTCTCGATTTTTCCAAGATCGAGGCGGGCAAGCTGAACCTTGACAACATTCATTTTGATCTGCGGAGGACCATAGAAGATATTTCTGACATTCTGGCACCCCAGGCCAATGACAAAGGGCTGGAACTGCTTTGTTTTATTGATCCGAATATTCCGCCAAGGCTCAAGAGTGACCCCACAAGGATCCGGCAGGTATTGCTCAATCTGTCCAGCAATGCCATCAAATTTACTTCCCAGGGAGAAGTTGTCATCCGTGCTGAACTTGCAGAAGAAAAAGATGATACGGCGCAAGTGCTCTTTTCCGTAAGCGACACGGGAATCGGCATTCCCAAGGATAAAACAGAAGTAATATTTGAAGGCTTTGCCCAGGCCGATGGCTCAACAACCCGTCAGTTCGGAGGCACAGGGCTCGGGCTGACCATTTCCAAAAACCTTGTTGAATTGATGGGCGGCAAGATCGGCGTTGAAAGCAATGTTGGCACAGGCAGCCGTTTCTGGTTTTCGTTGCCGTTGGAAAAATTAGCATCCACTGAGCAGATATATCATGAGGTGAAAACATTTCCTGACATTAAAGGGATGCGTGTTCTGATCGTTGACGATAACCGCACCAACAGAAAGATATTGAGCAAGATGGTGGATAGTTTTGGATGCCGCGCACAAGCAGTAGAGACTCCAGCCTCCGGCATTGAGGTGCTGAGACAGGCGGCAGAATCCGACGACCCGTTTAAAGTGGTCCTGCTCGACATGATGATGCCCGGCATGGACGGTCGGCACGCCACCATTATTATAAAAAATACTCCGGAAATAAAAGATACCGAAATCATCATTCTTACTTCTTTGGGGAATCGCGGGGATGCGGCAACAATGCGTGAGTTGGGTTGTGCCGGTTATTTGGTGAAGCCTGTCAAGCAGTCTTTGCTTTTCGACATGATCGCCACGGTGGTGTGTGGCCCGGTGCATGATCAGGAGCCTGGTAGGAAGGAGATTGCTACCCGCCATACCTTGGCAGAAAACAGGAGAAGAAATGTCTCCATTCTCCTGGTTGAGGACAATCCCATCAATCAGAAAATGGCCTACATGATGTTAAGCAAGGCGGGCTACACGGTATACATTGCCGAAAACGGCCGTTTGGCTGTGGAGGCGCTTGACCGGAAGAATTATGATATTATCCTTATGGATATCCAGATGCCGGAAATGGATGGTTTTGAAGCCACTAAAGAAATACGGGCCCTACAGAGTGACAAACATCAATCAATAATCATTGCCATGACAGCCCATGCCATGTCCGGCGATCAGGAACGTTGCCTCGAAGCCGGCATGGATGACTACTTATCCAAGCCGGTAAATAAAAATGACCTGTTTGATAAAATTAATAAATGGGTCATTGACAAAGAAAGTCTTTCCGAGGGCGGCAAATAAACAATACCAGTTGTCCGGACCTGGAATTTCCCTTCCTGCATAGCAGAACCACCTTCATCCGGCCAAATCCCGGTGCATCAGGATATAGAGAATAATTACAGTTGCGAGTATCATGAGAACCGGACTGAAGAACCACATCAGGAGGGGGATCAGGAAATAATACCCTCGCATGCCGAGGGAGAAGTACAACCCGGAGGTAAGAAACATCTGGGCAATGTGGGGGGTGGAATCACCGCCTTCGATGGCATCCAGTTGGTCCTTGGGGATATTGAGGATAAAGGACATATAGTTTATTTCGCGGATATACCAAGTAAAATTAAAAAACGAATACGACAAAATTAGAATTATCAGCAGGATTTTTAAGGCGTCCACAGCCGGTTCGGCAACGCCGGCGAAATTGAGAGCGTGTATCTGTTTTTCACTACTTGCAAGGGTGCGCAAAAGATTGAATGCCCCCATGATGAGGATGACTGCGGTGGATGCCAGAAAGGAAGCGCTCATGATGGTGTTCCGCAGGGTCTGCACAACGACAATGGCGTCTTTACTTCCTGAGTGGGCTTCTATCCAGGCGTTACGGTACTGCTGCAGTTTGCCGAGGAAAAGTTTTTCCGGGTATTTTTTGAGCATCAGGGAGAGAAAATATCGATACCCCAGGAGCGCTGACAGGAAGAGAAAAAGGGCGAACCAGTCAAAAGGATAGATTCTCGAGAACCAGTCCAGCAAAACAGTAAAAGCCGACATACAATATCCCCCAGCAGAAACTATACAACTCCCCTTAACCAAAACCTAAGGGTGTTCAGCCGGCAAAGTCAATAGAAATCAGCTTGAAACTTTATCCTACTATAGGACCAAATAACGATTAACTAGTCCGCTGAACAGAAGCCCATCTGTAAGACCCCTCCAGGTGTTCCGATCTGCTGTAATGTACTATTTGTACATAAAGTACATGAATGGAGGTGAATCATGCCAATCACAATTTCTACGGCCGAAGCGAGAAAAAAGTTCGCGGATATCGTCAACAGAGTTGCCTATGGCCATGAGCCGGTAATTTTGACCCGCCGCGGGGAAGAAATTGCTGCTCTTGTTTCCATGGAGGAGTTTGAACTCCTTCAACAAATTGAAGATGTCATTGATATTAAAGATGCGAAAAAAGCACTTGAAGAGCAAGGTGCGAGTATTCCGGCGAATGAATTTTGGAAAAAATTGGGTCTTTAAGTAATGATTTTTTCTATTGAATTCAGACCGTCTGTGCTGAAAAGCATAAGGAGGTTTCCTAAGCGTGACTTGATAAGAATTAAGAAAAAAATAGATGATCTCGGTACTAACCTACCTGATCCTGTAACCACTAAAATGAAAGGCAAGAATCCTTTTCATAAAATCCGATCTGTAAATTATCGTATTATTTATGAAATTCATGACGATAGGCTTGTAATTCTTGTTGTGAAAGTAGGTCATAGGAAAGACATTTACAAAAATCTTCCATAATCATCATAATGACCAAACTCAAAGGTTGACAGCGCGTCAGTGCTGGCGCTCCTTGTACAGCCCCATGTTGTGCCTAGAAAATATTATTCCGCAAACATTTCTTGCAAAATACTTAAAATGCTCTTTTGTGCCTGTTTGCTAATCGTCCCCAGTTTTTTAGCCAGTCTTTTTTTGTCGATTGTACGAATTTGATCCAAAACAACCTGCCCCTTTTTACCTTGAAAGGAGCATGATACTCTCGTGGGGTAGTTCCTTCCTTTAGTTGTCATTGGTGCTACAATGACAGTGGATATGAATCGGTTCATTTCGTTCGGAGAAATTATTAGGCAGGGTCTTGTCTTTTTTATTTCATGGCCGATTGTTGGATCGAGATTGATAAGATAAACGTCAAAGCGGTTTTTTGGGATCTTAACGAAAAGGCCAGTTGCTAGGGCCACACTACAAGGCAGCAACAGCAAGGGATATTAAAATTTAGAACTACTTCTCAATAGGCCTGCTGTGCCCCTGGTCAACTGGACCGACTGATTCATAGCTTTCTATTTCCTCCATTTCTTCCCATGTGATTCCGTAAGGTGCACCTCCCGAAGTGTAACCTGCAATGTATGCAAAATAGTCGTCCGATTCTGGTCTAGCGCCATGGTACTCGTCAAATTCCCAGCGTCCGATTGGATTATTCTTTTTTTCATTTTGGAATTGGTCTTTGATTGTTTGTCTTAGGCTGGCCATATATTCATCATCAATTTTAACGCCGAGTTCCGCCAACTCTGCTATTGCGCATTCCCAATCGACATGAAAAGTTGAACGGTACCGCTTTATAATGCTATTGGGCTTCCCTTTGTAGGTTGCTACCCACTCAGGTGCGAGAGCCAGGCGCCGTTCTCTACCCTTTGGTTTTTTCTTTTTGGTATTCTTCTTTTTCGATTTGCTTTTCTTCATGATTTGTCTGCGAACGTCTGTCAGGCCCTCTCAAGTTGAATAAAACTTTTTCCTAACAGATTTGATTAAAGTTAGCCGATTGTTAACCATTTCTTATTCTTTTCTAATTTTGGCCTTTTTATAGACTATATTTTTATCTCTTTTTCCGATGGCTATAACTAAAATATAAATTTCTTTATCCACAACCTCATAGACCAGCCTGTATCCACTTGCTCTCAATTTGATTTTGTAGTGGTTTTCAAATCCAGAGAGTTGGCTACTTGGAACATGAGGCTTTTCAAGACGTTCTTTTAATTTCTTTTTGAATTGGACCTGAATAGATTTGTCGAGTTTTTTCCATTCCTTAAGAGCAGTTGGCAAAAATTTTAATTTATAACTCATCAATACTCACTTCCACGGCAGAGATTTTTTCATTTTGGCGCTCTTTAACTATCATACCTAATTGATAATCTTCTAGTTTTTCCAGTAGCGCTTCGTAAGTCTCGGCGGGAATTAAATACGCAGTAGGTTTGTTATGGTTGAGAATAGCGATCGGCTCTCCGGCTGCTTGCTCGATGAGAGAGGAGGGATTTTTCTTTAATTCAGATATGCTTGCTGAACAACTTGCTAATACTGATTCCATTGTGGCACCTCTTTATTAAATTAAGACCTAAAATATAT
>CALZHT010000117.1 GCA_945787445.1 uncultured Desulfobulbaceae bacterium | reverse complement strand
AATACCGTGGTATCGAAAAAATCTTGGTACAGGGCCGAATATACAACCTGCACCATTTTGTCGAAACCTTTTCCGGGATGCGGATCAACAGCTGGCTCGATGACGAGGGCAAGGTGATCAAGGAAGAATCACCGGCCGGGTTTGTGTTTATCTCCCAACCGGAATTCAAGGCCACGGACATCAAATCCCCAGGCCAGGAGATCCTGAGCAGCGTATCCGTGCCACTGATCGGCAATCTGCCTGATCTTACAAACCGTAAGTTTCTGCAATACAAACTGACCTTGCCGGAAGAAGGGGATTTCGATATCGATAAAGACAGACAATCGCTGTCGGGCGATCTCCTCACCCTAACCCTTGAAACTCTGCCGGATGGCAACGCTGTAGCCTGCACTGGGCATGAGAAAGAGCTGGCCTCGACCCCTTATATCCAGTCGCAAAACAACCGGATCACCGGTCTTGCCCAATCGCTTATAAAAGATGCAGGCTCGGACCTTGAAAAAGTGGAGACCATTGCTGGTTGGGTTTTCGCGAATCTTGAAAAACGTCCCGTGTTGGGCATTCCGGACGCCCTTACCACCTTGCACACCAAGATGGGAGATTGCAATGAACATGCCGCCCTTTTTGCCGGTCTGGCACGCAGCGTCTCCATACCAACCAGGGTGGTTGCCGGTGTCACCTTCCACCAGGGCGCCTTTTTTTATCACGCCTGGAACGAAGTGTGTCTTGATAACAAGTGGCTTAGCCTGGATACCACAAAAGATCAGTTCCCGGCCGACATTACCCATATAAAATTCGTAGAAGGCGAAACCAGGGAAATGATCAGAATAGGTGCCCTGCTCGGCAAATTACAGATAGAAACCATGCCCTA
The DNA here is from genome assembly GCA_945787445.1 of uncultured Desulfobulbaceae bacterium. GTDB lineage: Bacteria > Desulfobacterota > Desulfobulbia > Desulfobulbales > CALZHT01 > CALZHT01. Next base: position 6,794 of record CALZHT010000117.1, on the reverse strand, counting down.
GGAGAAAGTCTTGATGCAGGAAAATGGAAATAACACCGATGCTGGGCCACGGCTGGCCATCAGGAACCTGACCAAATCCTTTGGCAGTTATAAAGCTGTGAATGATATCAGCCTTACGATACAGGGTGGTGAAATTTTCGGCTTCCTGGGTCCCAATGGCGCCGGTAAAACAACGACCATCAAAATGATCGCCGGCCTTCTCAAGCCGGATACGGGGAGCATTGCAATAAACGGACACAGCCTGGCAGAAAAACCGCAACACTGTAAAAAAATTACCGGGTACATCCCGGACCGGCCCTACCTCTATGAGAAACTCACCGGCCTCGAGTTCCTGCAGTTCATGGCCAGCCTTTACCAACTACTGCCTGAGCAGTACAATAAACATGTCCCGCATTTCATGAATCTCTTTGATCTCACGGACTGGCAGAACCATCTGATAGAAAGCTACTCGCACGGCATGCGCCAGAAACTTATCATCACCGCGGCCTTCATGCTGGAGCCGCCCCTCATCATTGTGGACGAACCCATGGTCGGTCTTGATCCCAAGAGCGCCAAGATCGTCAAAGAGCTTTTCAAAAACCATGCGCGCCAGGGCAGGACCATCTTTCTTTCCACCCATTCCCTGGAAATCGCCGAAGAGCTCTGCGACCAAATCGCCATTATCACCACTGGCCGGATAATCACCACCGGTAACCTTGCAACCCTGCGGAAAGAAGCAAAACTTCAAGATTCCGGCCTCGAGGACATCTTTCTGGAACTGACCGGCGCCTATGAACTTCACGAGGTTATCGCCGCCCTCCGCAATGAACATTCCACCTCACAATGATTGCCATTGCGGCACCGGCATGATAGCAATAGAAGGAAAGAAGCCGGAACTTAATATTTATTGAGTGCCTAAAGTGCCTAAAGTTCGAAGTGCCTAAAGTTATGGTATTTATGCCCCCTCGCGGGGTGCACCCCAGGGGCACTTCCGTTGGGCGCTTTTCTGATTAGACTATTTTCAGTGCCCCCTTTGAGGGGGATATATTCTTTCATTTTAGGCACTTTTTGTACGCTACTTTTCAGGGTATAAGAATTATGTTACTGCAATAGCTCCAATCCGAAGCTCTCAAATAAGACCATGCCCAAGTCAACTTTTTTACGAAATATACTCATCATATCAGTATTAGCAGTATTGTTTTTGCCTGTTTTTACTGCAATTTTTATATTGCCTTCTTTCTCAAATATTATAATTGCAGGGGCGGAAAAAGATGCTGTTCATCATGCCTCACATCTGTCATCGCATATTACAATAACTTCCGATGAATTAACCAGCGCTAATCTTTCGAAGAACTTTATGGAAGAAGTCCTCAGAATAAAGGACTTCTTTAAAATGGAAAAGATAAGGATTTATTCATCTAGTGGTGAAATAGTCTATTCAACAGATCAACAAGAAATAGGCCAATTTAACCGAAAGAAATATTTTCATGAAATCGTTGCAAAAGGCAATACCTTTCAAAATCTTGTAACAAAAGATTCAGAATCACTTGAAGGCCTAATCGTTACAGTCGACGTGGTTGAAACATATGTACCTATTATTAAAGATGATAAATTCTTCGGCGCTTTTGAAATTTATTATGATATAACCCAACAGAAAAAAGAACTTGCCTCCCTGATCACTTCCACCCTTATCATCGTCTTTTCTTTTACCTTTATCCTCTTAATTGCAGTACTCGCAACCATTGGCAGGGCGAACAAATACCTTACCCAAAGAGACCAGGCAGAGAGCGATCTACGCAAACACCTCGACCAACTTGAAGACCTCGTCCAGGAGCGCACCGCTGAACTTGAACAGGCCTTTATCGGATTGGAGGAGGAAATCCGTGATCGCGAAAAGGCCGAAGCCCAATTATTGCAGGCCCAAAAAATGGAAGCCATAGGCACATTAGCCGGTGGTATAGCCCATGATTTCAACAATATTTTAGGCGCCATAATCGGTTACACCGATTTGGCAATGGTTGATAAAAAAGAAGATGCCAATCTGGCTGACAACTTAATGCAAGTGAAAAATGCCGCGTATCGAGCAAAGGATTTGACTGCGCAAATTCTTGCCTTCAGCAGGCAGCAGGAAATAGACATACAGCCTGTCGTTGTTGCCAAAATTGTAGAAGAAATTTTGAAACTCCTCCGGGCCACAATTCCATCCTCAATTGAAATTAAACAGACAATTGCCTCGAAAAATGGCAAAATTCTTGCTGACCCCAGCCAGATTCATCAAGTGCTCATGAATCTCTGCACCAATGCCTCCCAGGCCATGGAAGATCGTGGTGGCATCCTGGAGGTACGGTTGGAGGAGGTCGATATTGAGGAGAAAGACATTCGCGATAAACCGGAAATTACTTCCAGCAGGTATCTCCATCTTACTGTGACCGATACCGGCAAAGGCATGAATCAGGTAACACTTGATAGGATCTTTGATCCCTTCTTTACCACTAAAGAAAAGGGAGAAGGCACCGGGCTCGGCCTTTCTGTAGTGCATGGCATTGTCAAAAGCCATGGAGGTGAAATACAAGTTGCTAGTGAACCAGAAAAAGGCACTTCTTTTCACCTCTATTTTCCTCTGCTTGAATCACCTATTGATCTCGAAGAAGACAAGAAAGCTCCTCTTCCCAAAGGTAATGAAAGGGTCCTGTTGGTTGAAGACGAGTGGACCCTGGCGGAAATGGAAAAAAAAATGTTGGAAAATTTAGGATACAGCGTAGTTGCCGCGACGAGCAGCCTTAAGGCAATGCAAATTTTTATACACAATCCGGACCAGTTCGATATTGTCATCACCGACCAGACCATGCCCCAAGTCAGCGGAATGGAATTGGCAAGCAGCATTCTGAAGATAAGGCCCGATATTCCAATAATCTTAAGTACCGGATTCAGCAAATCGGTTACCAAAGAAAAAACGGAATCCATAGGCATCAAGGAAATAATAATAAAACCGTTTGATATGCATCAATTTGCGGCCCTGGTTAGAAAAACCTTAGACGGACAATAACTCTTTACAAATCCTGGCTGTATGTATCGGCCGTTTTATTGCAAAGGATCAAATTGGTCAATGCGTCCGCGTAGCAGACAAATCATATTTTTTATGATATCATCAAGTTTCACAGTTCACAGCTACGAGGCATACCACTTCAAATGCGAAGCGCACTCCTTAAACCCTTCTGGTGGTCGATCAAAAACCGCTTCCTGCCGCCGGGCAAGGTACCTTTCAAGACCATTGGCGCCGCCCTCTTCAGCCTTGCCATATGCCTTGTCATATATTTGTTGTCAATAAAGGTCATCGGCTATTTCCACCGGCAGAATGAACTGGGCATAATCTTGAGCCTAAAAATTTTCCAGATGGCCTGGATCACCCTGTTTGCCATGCTGATTTTTTCCTGCATGGTGTCGGCCGTATCCACCCTCTTCCTTTCAGAAGATAACGAAATCATCTTTGCCTCCCCTTCCCCGCCTGCAGAAATCTATTTCATGCGCTACATCACCACCTCGGTATACACCTCCTGGATGATGATCGTTTTTTCCCTGCCCGTTTTTGCCGCTTACGGCCAGGTCTTTCAGGCAGATATGCTTTACTGGCTTTTTCTTGGGATTACCGTGGCGGCAACTTCCGCAATTGCAACGGCCTTCGGCATGCTGCTCACCGTAATTTTGGTCACTCTCTTTCCGGCCCGTCGCACCAAGGACATAATCCTCTACCTCTCGCTCCTCTTTGGCATTTTCATCTATATCATGTTTCGGCTCATGCGGCCTGAGGATCTGGTGAATCCGGACAAATACGTGCAGTTTGTCGATTACCTGTCAACCATCTCCAAACCGGCAGGTCCTTATGTCCCGGCAGCCTGGGCTGCCAATTTCCTTTCCCTCTATCTCCTTGACCGGCAGATAGACTGGCTGCTGTTCAGTCTGATAGTAATCAGTCCATTTTCACTCTTCTTTCTCGGAGAATGGGCCATGGAACGCATGTTCTTTTCAGGGTATACCAAATCACAGGAATCGTTCGGCGGTTACCGAAGCTTTGCAAGCCACCTTAAATACCGGCTGAGCGTTTGGCAATGGAGCTTCAGCAAAGAGGCGAAAACCTTTATCCGCGACTCGGCCGAATGGTCCCAGCTCTTTATGATCGGAGCCCTTGTGGTGGTGTATCTGTATAACTTTAAATCCCTGCCCGTTAACCGCTCCATATTTGAAGAAGAATACGTGACCAATCTCATCTCGTTTCTCAACATCGGCCTCACCGGTTTTATCATCACCTCGCTCTCGGCCCGTTTCGTGTATCCTTCCATCGGCACCGAGGGAGGAGCCTTTTATCATATTCGTTCCGCCCCCATATCCATTACCCGCTTCCTGCTCTACAAATTTCTTTTCTATGCCGTCCCCTTTACTATCCTGGCCCTGCTCCTGGTGATCGCCTCGGACCGCCTCCTTAATATTGAAGGACCCATGTGGTGGTTTTCCGTGATCACCACCTTGGTTATCACCTGGACCGTGGTGGCCATGGCTCTCGGTTTCGGCGCCATGCATGCGGACTTTAAGGCGGAGAACCGGGCCGCCGCTCTTGGCAGCATGGGTGCCATTCTTTATCTTTTTACCGCCATGGGTTTTCAACTGGCCATCATCTTCTGCGGGGCCCTGCCCGCTTACCGCCTGGTGCGAAATTGGCTCAAAGGTATGGACCTGCTAGCTTCTGATATTGCAATCCTTATCGGGTGGTCCCTCGCCTCCCTCTTGCTAGCAGCAGGAGTTTCTCTATTCTTTTTCAGAAAGGGAGTGAAACGGCTTGAGAATTTCGGTTAGGTTTTGCTAGCCATATATGAAATGCGAATTACTGAGCTACCGGAATAGCCCACAAGCCGGCAGTGAGCCGGTCAATAGCAAAATGATGATAGGCTTCGGCACCTTGAATATGTTTGGGAACAAGTTGACATATCCTTAGAGAAAAATTTTGATTGATTTTCAAATTTGGCCCCAAGCAAAAAAATAATAAATGGACATTTTGTTTCCATTTTGTATAGCCTTAAATCAGGTTTAATGGGATATTTTTTAGGCTATAGGGGCTAATAGCATATAAAACCTTTCCCTTATGACAAAATGTATTGTCTCAAGCAAAAAATTTTATTAATTAATGCATATATGGCTTTGAGGGAAAGAGAATCTTACCTGAAAATCAGTGGAAATGAGGTTGTCAATGTACGAGGGCGACTGGTGTGTTTTCAAAAAATTCCCCAATTATGCAGGTCCTGAAGTATTAAAATCACTTCTTGAACCGCAAGGTGTTCCAACAAAAATTATACCATCTGGAAAACTTACGTCCCTGCACAGCGAGGTATTATTATTAGTCGAAAAATCGCTCCTCCATCGTGCGAGGTGGATACTAAAGAATGCCGAATTTTCTGAGGAGGAGCTTGTTTTTTTATCAACAGGCAAACTTCCATCTCCCGAAGAAGAAAAGTAACCTAGCCGGAGTAAGTGTGATTAATTATATGTATTAATAACACTCACTCCGTCCATTATTATTACTAATACTTGTTTTCGTCTTTTTTAAATCCCCTTATCCTGGTCCCTAAAAACGCAACTCCATGGCTCCACCAAAAGCAAAATCCGGACCCGCGTCGAACAGGCCGATGACGGTATAGGGTGCCAACCGCAAGCCTTTAGTTACCACAAAGTTGGCGCCCAGCAACAGATCCAGGGTGTTGACCGAAGTTCCAAAATGAGCCTCATCACCCGACAGTTCTGCGCTGAGGCCTACTTTCTCACTCACAGGGAAAACATAGCCAAAGCCGTAACTGAAATAACTGTTATTGTCCAGATCCCCACCCTGCACAGTGTACCCGAATTCGCCGTAGAGAAGTCCTTTTCCCATGAGTCGCCGCAATGCCAGATCAACGAACATATCGAATCCGTCACTGGGGTAAGGGAATACATCATCGTCGCCGGCCACGTTCAGTCCAAGCTTTAGGGCGGCAAACTTGTTGAGTTCCAGTTTACCAAAAAAAGACAATCCCTCCAGACCTGAATCGTCGGGCGCCCCGATGTCATCCCGGTCATTGGCCGAGAAAGCAATAAAACCGCCGATTTCCAAGGAATCCATCACTCCGTATCGCATACCGAGGGGCGCCAGGCGCAAGTTGTCGTACTCAAGATTCCGTAACTCCCTGCCCAGCTCAAAGGCCAGCCCGACATCAAGGGCCATCTCACCGGGAGGTAAAACCGATGCGCTTTCGATCCTGATCGGGCTCAGCGCAGATACTTCCGGCTGCGGCGGCTGCGCCAAAGCCGCGGAAACTGTTATACCTGTGAGTAAAACCAGCATTAGGGCAAGAACCGTCTTTTTCATTTTCATGCTCCTCCTCCTTTTATCCCAATTTAAAGACTAATGAAGCAGCACCATATAATGATGGTTGTCACCTGTCAAATAAAATTCTTTTATGTAAAAGGTGCCTGGTCATAACGGATTGTTGCCCAAATAGATTATGTGTATGGGCAACAATCCTTTAATGGGTGACCCAACTTATATATTCACTATCTACATATTAACGCCGGTTACATCTATTTACATCTACGTATATTTTCTGTCGCCTGTAGGAAGTAACTTCAAATTTCATCTTGTTTACCATATTAACTATGATAGCGATGGGTGAAATTTTCTTCATGACGGAGTACATGTGATTGTTATGTTTATTTTAGGTCTGGCATCTGTATTAACTCTGACACCTCAAGTGAACCGCCAACATCAAGAAACGGGCAAGCCTTTGCAATCT
>CALZHT010000116.1 GCA_945787445.1 uncultured Desulfobulbaceae bacterium | reverse complement strand
CCCTATGTTCTGGAAGAAACAAAAGACAATCCCCCGCCATACGAACGGCAGTGGCTTACATCGAACCATCCTCCCCTGTGCCAAGGCTGTCATCAGAGGATATATAAGGAATGGAATGGTTCAATGATGGCAAATGCTTGGCGTGATCCGGCCTGGAGGGCGGCCTTTCTGTTGCTGGCCCGAGCCACTGCAACCGACGGCAATTGCGATATCCCGGATCCGCCGGATAAAACACCCAAGGCCCAGCTCAACCCCTTTGCCAACAAGGACTGCACCTCAACCTTTGATCTGGGGACAACCTCTCATACCACCAGCAAGTCCGGGTCGTTGCTAGATGAATTCTGTTCCCGATGCCATATGCCGACAAACTATATGGATCAGTATGCTGTTGACAATATTCAGATTGACAACGAAACCGGCTTTGAGCACGGAGTGGCCAATCCCGATTTCGACCCGACCTCGGACAATGGCACTGGCATAGCCTTTGCTACAGTGCAGGGGAAATTACGCAATACAGCGAGCGGCAAGCTCGGCATTTCATGCGCTATATGTCACACCCAGACTGAAAGCCGGTATACTCCCTACCATGTGCAAAAAAAAACGATCATAAAGATGGACCGCAGCAGGCAGGAGGACAGGATATATTCGGGGTGCCTGATCCATCCCTTCCCAGCCTGGGGTATGGAACGCAGCAGGCAGGAGGACAGGATATATTCGGGGTGCCTGATCCATCCCTTCCCAGCCTGGGGTATGGAATCGGGGCCGGGTCGTTCAGACTGTCGCCGCAGGCCATCCGGAATCCGGAGCGGTTGGGGCCGTTAACCAGAAGCGATCATGGAGGATTGAAGGATCCATATGTTAGCAGTGTGTTCGGGGAAGACTTTCAATATCAGAAGGGGGATTTTCCATTCCACAAGGGATCCTATCATGTTCTGACCGAGCGGTCGGAAAGTTGCGGCGCCTGCCATAATGTGACCAATCCTCTGCAGATTAAAAATCCTCTCGGCAAATGGGTGGGGGGCTTCACAATGGAAAGGACGTATAGTGAATGGGCCAACAGCCGCTATGCCGACCGCCCCGGCAACAGCAATTTCGATCCAAAATTCAAACGTGACTGCCAAACCTGCCATATGCAGCAGGATTATGGCCTGGCCGGCACCGGAAAATCTCTTTACGCAGGGGGACGGCCTGTTGCGCCGATTCGCGGGTCGTCTTATGCCGGCGGCGATGAGCGGGAGATTTATTACTCGCATCATTTTATCGGGGGCAATACCTATATGCCCAGGCTGATCGGCGAGACCGTTTTCGGATACGCGGTTGCCGACTATCCTGAGCTGTCGGCCTATAGTTTTTCCTCGGCGGATGAATCAAGTATTTACAATAACGCCTATTGGATCACTAAAGATAGGGGGCTGCCTACCCAGCATGGCCGACTGGCCTGGGACCGGATTCGAAATGCCGTGTCTCTGAGTTTGAATGTACAGGAAAGCGCCGCAGTCGGCAGCCGGGTACCGCTGAGCCTGACAGTAATTAACGAAGGCTCAGGGCACAATTTCCCCACCGGATTTCCGGAGGGCAGAATCGCCTGGGTATCGGTACGCGCCTTTGATACGGCTTCCGGCACTGAGCTGCCGATTTATGATGCTATTTGGGATCGCACTTCCAAGGAAATCGGCTTGCTTACCACAAGCGACATGATGGATCCAAATTTTCCCGACTGTAATTGGCGTTTGCCGGCCGGGTCGCCGGATCCTTATGCTTATCAATTCAAGGCCGTGGCCTCACTCGGGGACGATTGTCCGACCCTGGCACTTTCCTATGCCACGCCGCTTAACCTGGTAGTGAATGATGACGGTATGCCGATAGATAAGAACGGCAAAGTTATAGACCGCAACAACCCAAGAGGAATACCGCAATATAAGGATCTCGATGGGGACGGCGACGTGTACGATGACAGTTTTCTCATAGACACACGGCTGCGGCCGTTGCCCAATAGTGAGGCAACAGTGAAACTCGATCGTTATCATGTCATGATTCCCAAGGATATTACCGGTCAGGTAGCAGTTACCGCAGCGGTATATTACCAGGCGCTGGAGGCAATGGCCGCTAAAAAATTCCTGGGCAACCTTGCCGATACCGACCTTGATTTCAAGTTGGAGCCCGGCGTTCTTGGGGGTGCTGCTGACGGACGCGAACCCAGCGGTGAACCCGCGGTGGTTGAGGGCGCTCCGCCTGTTCCTGTATCGGTGGTGAGCCGGGTGGTCGGTTCATACTTACCCTGCCTCTGGAGCGATTAATGTTTACGAAGATGTTGTGGTCAAGGCCTTTTTCACTGAACCGGTAAAGCATGTCAGTAAGGAAACTTTTACCTTGGTCGATTCCGACGGGAAGCCGATTCCGGCCTTTGTGGAACAGATCGGCGATGGAACCTGGGGATTGTTTCCGCATCAGGTCTTTCTTCATAAGGGAAAAAAATATATTGCGCGCATTGCAGCGCCGCTTTGCGATTTCGCTGATAATTGCATCCAGAATGATATTGTTTGGAGCTTTACCATTGCAAACGCAGCGGAAAAGGGTGCGGGCAATACAAGTATTCCAGTCGGTTTTTATCGGAAACAACCTGTAACAAAGAACAAACTCGCAAAAACTATAAATTAACCACAGAGAACACGGAGTTCACAGAGATAACTGTTTGAAATAATAATGTCTTACTCTGTGTTCTCTGTGCCCTCTGTGGTTAAAAAAAATTTATGAGGCCATCAGCTTTAATTCGGACCGGAAGTTTCAAAACAAAAATCCCAGAATGTAGCAGGAGTCCAATAATGAAAAGTATGAAATGGTTGTATCTGTTCATGATGTTGTTCGCCCTTTTGGTCGCGAAACCTGCAGAGGCGGGACAGGCTGGCAAAAACAAGGCATGGTATGGGCAAACTCCTGTATGGCAGGTCCTCCAGGAGTTGGGGGAACCCGTGCCTGGTCATTATATTGAAGATTTTGATTCCCAGGCCGTAAAAAGGGGGGAAGAACTGGTCAAGCAGGGTTTTACCATCGGCCCCGACGGCAAGAAAACAAAGCAACAATCGAAATATTTCCGGTGTACCCACTGCCACAATATTCACAAAGAAGATCCGGATCTGCGGAAAAGCGACCCTGAGGCGCGATTGACCTATGTTGTCCGGAACCATTTGCCGTTCCTGCAAGGCACTACTTTCTACGGCGTTGTAAATCGTCAAAGCTGGTTCAATGGCTATTATCAGGAGAAATATAAACGCGTTGTTCAGAAGGCCAATAAGGACTTAAAAGAAGCCATCCAGGCTTGCGCCAAGAACTGCGCCCTTGGCAGGAAGTTCAAAAAGTGGGAACTGCAGTCCGTGCTTGCGTATTTCTGGTCGCTACAGCTTACATTAGATGATTTGAATTTGTCGCCGGCAGATTGGCAAAAACTTGAGCTTGCTGCAGAACAACCGCAAGCCAATGACGATCTGGGGCCATGGCTCAAAGGATTTTATTTGCCTGCGGCAGCAGCCACTCTCGCCCCTCCTCCCGTTGATAGAAAAACCGGATATTCGTATAGCGGTGATATTGTCAGGGGCAGGGATATCTTTGTATATGGCTGCCTGAACTGCCACCGGAGCGGGGGGGTGACGGATGAAGATGAAGTCTTTGATAATTCGGAAGCAACCTTTCAAATGCTCAATGAGAACATGAGACTGGATTCCGAGAAATCGATTTACCATACGATCAGAAACGGGGTCCCCCGGCGCCTGTTTAAAGCCTATATGCCGAATTACACCAGGGAACGGATGAGCGATAAGCAGGTGGAAGATTTACGGGCCTTTATCGAGTACCAGGCCGGTATTACGCCGTTGTTGTCGGTGAGGAGTGAGGAGTGAGGCGTGAGGTGTGAGGAATGAGGAGTGAGGGATGAGGACTGAGTTATGCGCAGTGACCAAAACTTCTGCCTTCTACCTTCTGCCTTCTACCTTTGTGCCTTTGTAATATACTCTTGCATGAAATTACCACTCTTCCCCCCCCTCACTCCTCACACCTCACGCTTCACTCCTCTTATCCAATTAATATGGAAAACCCTACCTGTAAATGAGCACTTTTTTAGCCGGAAATACAGGCTTTCCCTTATTTAAATTTTGGACGATTTGCATATAGTATTGGAAATATAGATAACCAGGTCTGTTTTATAGGCCAAAAAAACACTATGGGTACAAGTTTTTACAGCATGAAATACATGGATTTTCCAAAGATCGGATGCATTTCAGACGAATCTTCAGCAGCAATTACCATCCCGGCTCCATTGTATAGAAGTCAGGATGAAGACGAGTTTTTGGGTATTCGAATTTAACAGACAAGGAGAGGTGCTATGAGTAAAAAAGGAATGGCGTTCTTGATAGGTTTCCTGCTGGTTTTCTTTATGGCAGGTGTGGCGCAGGCCGAGCTGGTCGGAGTGTCGGGCACTCCTGATCCGGCTGTGGACATTGTTGGTGGCGCGGGCGACCCGGCTACTATCTCGGTGAGTCTGGCAAACGGTTTTCCCCTATGGTACGAGGATACGGTCCTGGGATTCAGGGCGGCTCCATGCCTCGATTTCGGCCCGATCATCACCCCAGAGCAGTTGGCTGTTTTGGCGCCGGGCGGCCTGGATGCGGCCCAGCAGGCTTCGCTGGGAGCGGTCAATGCCTTCTGCTTTACCGAATCTCTCAATCTTAATCCAGCTCAGCCGGTGGCTTTTCCCACCAACTTTCCAGAATTGTTTTCTTATTACAACCTGAGCATGGAAGTCGTGCCGGCCGATCTGAACGGCAATGCTGTCGATGATGAACTTATTCTGATCGAGATGGGAGTCTTCGGCAGCTTTGTTAATGAGGCGACGGTTGACGGGGAGCAGATCGTATTCCGCGACACCTTTATAAGGCTGCGTAATCTTCTGCCAACTGGCCTGGCATCAGCCCAATACTTGATCGAAACTCCATACGGTGACTTTACTCTGGTGGTTTCAGATACCGAGTCTCGCTTCGCTCAGACCATCGGTCCAGCCGTGCCTCCTGATCCGGGCACCAATTTCCTTGAAGCATTGCGGCTTGCAGTTTCAGGCGATTTTATCGCCGACCGGGGAGGCAGCGCTCTTTCTTCAACTTCAGACATCGATGAATTTTTGGTCTGGAGTCCGGCAACAATTACTAATTTCACCACAGAATTTAATAATCAGTTGGGCTTCGCCTTTCCAACGGAAAACCTTGACTCGATTACAGGTCGTCCATCTCGGCCGGCCGTGGTCGATGAAGCCAGGCAGACCTACTTTGCAGTTCCCCAGGGCGAACCCGCTGTAGAACCGCCTCCGCTGGGATTCTTCCCAATTGCCGATTTACCGGTGACCAATTCCCTGGGGGTAAACGAATTCATCAGCATTACTCCGCCTGCCGGGGTGGATCTCGGAGCAGGTGCCGGCCTGCCCCTGGTGATCAATAATTTTTCCCTGCAGGGCAGAATATTCAACAGCGGCGCCAACGTAAACCCAACAGGGGTGGCAGATGTTGCCGCAGCCCTGGGCGGAAGTGTGGCGGCACCTGTTGCGGACACCAACGGTGTGCCCTTGGATGTTACCCTCAACGATACCGATCCGGTAAGTGGGACTAATGTCCATGGTATTGATCAGGGAGCGATACTGCCGCTCAACTTTAATGCTGCCAGGATCGACACCCAGGCAACCGCTGCCGATCTGCCCAGGAATGCCAACAACGTTCTGACTCTCGCCGCTTCTGCCACCACTAGAGAGGGCGGCACTGTGCGGCGCGCCATCCAGTTCACCACCGGCAAAACCATTTTTCAGTATACAGCACCGGCCGGTTTCGCCGGTGATGACCAATTCATGTATGTGGTGCAGGATACCGGCGGCCGGCTCTCCAACATCACCGCCGTGGATATTCTGGTGGAAAATGTTGCGATGACCGCCCAATACCGGGCCAAGATCGGTAAATGGACGGTTTCCGGGACCACTTCTGATGTGATGGTGCCTGATCCGCAGAATCCGGGTTTGGAGATTCCCAATACCATCAACATTTTTGTCGGTTCATCCATTCCCGCCGGCGCCACACCTGCGGCCACGGCTGCGGTCGCTGCCGACGGTACCTGGAAGTTTGAGGGCAAGACGACGGTGAGCCCGGGAGCAGGAGCGGTGAGCTGCCGTTCCGCCAACGGTGTCGAGTTGTTGAATATCCCGTTGACCCTACTTTAGGAAAGTCCCGGAAACCGGTGGACCAACGGGAGGCTCTGCCGGTCCGGTTAATATAACATAGTTGGGAGCTATAGAAGCAAGGAGTTTTGCATGAATACAATACTACATCAAGGAGCGATGAACCATCAAGGGCCGAAAAAACGGCGACTGCATGCATTGACCGCTTTTCTCATTATTGGTTTTTTGATCTGGTTTTCGGGCCATGCCATGGCCCAGACTATAGATGATCTGAACGCGGAACCTACCCCGGGACCCGATCCCGTTAACCTCAGCATTTACGTCAACGGCGTAGGGTCGCATCCGGTGCCCAATGTGACGCCGCAGCGGCTGACTATTTATCCGGACATGATGATCGCATTGGGCAAGGCTTTTTTCTGGGACATGCAGACCGGCAGCGACGGCAAGGTCGCCTGCGCCACCTGCCACTTTAAGGCGGGCATCGATGACCGGCAACGCAACACCATAGTGCCGGGACCCGACGGCCAGTTCCAGCCCAATGTATCAAAGAACAGCGAAGTCAACATGGCTAATTTCCCCTACCGTCGTTTTGTCAATAATATGGAACGGGGCACCGGCGGCATCGATCCGAACGACCCGGCGGTTGTGCATGATTTTGATGACGTGGTCGGCGCCCAGGGTGTGCCCGAGGTGGATTTCGCCAGGGTCCATGAAGGGAGCGCCGAAGATTCGGGCCGGTTCAAGCGGGGCTCGGGCCAATCACTCAACGGCCGCAATATCCGCCAGATCACCGGCCGCCAAGCGCCGACGGCAATTAATGCCATCTTCAACCTGGTGAATTTCTGGGACGGCCGGGCCCATAATGTATTCAACGGAGTGGACCCATTTGGTCCATTGAATCCGGATGCCCGGATTCATGAATGGAACGGCGCCACCATCTCCCCCTTTAATATGATGACCCCGGATACGGTGCTCATCAATTCCAGCGCGGCTTCCCAGGCAGTAGGGCCGCCGTTGAGCGATGTGGAAATGTCCTGGAAAGGCCGGAGTTGGGCCAAACTGGGCCGCAAACTCCTGTCGCTGCAGCCCCTGGCCAAGCAGGTAGTGCACCCGGCTGACTCCATTTTCGGGGAGCTTGGTTTGGTGGATGCGGACGGAACAGGATTGAACACCACCTACGCAAATATGATCAGGCAAGTTTATAATAACCGCTTCTGGAGTGCGCCCGAGCCGAATTTCGTGGAAATCGACGGCGAGCAGTTTACCTTGATGGAGGCAAATTTCGCTCTGTTCTGGGGACTGGCAGTACAGGCCTATGAAAGCACCCTGGTTGCCGACGATACACCGGTGGACCGGGAACTTCGCGGCATTGCCGGCAGCCTCGCAGCCTTTTCCGCCCAACTTGAGGCGGCAACCGGCATCGTTGGCTTGTCTGCTGAAACAGGTCTGGGCCGCTTTAATTCCGGCGGCACTGCCTGCGCCAACTGTCATGCCGGACCGGAGCTTACCGCGGCGAGCGTCGCTGCTTTGGCCGCTCCTGGTGAGGCCTTTGTCGAATTCATGCCTACGCTTACATCCGGTGCACCGGGTACTGTTCCCGGCACCGGGCTGCGCTTTTACGACATCGGCTTTTATAATGTCGGCATGCGCCCGGTCGATAATGACCGCGGCCGCGGCGGCTTAGGCCCTAATGGGATACCCCTGGCCTTCAGCCGCCATCGCCCGGGAGCCTCTGGTTTGCCAGCTAATTTTGATGGAACGGTTGGTGGCGTTCTGGATCTGACTCCGATCTGCAGCCAGATTGAAGCGGGCCTGGTGGGTCTCGACTGCCCGCCGGATCCAGCCGTACCTGCGCCCATTGTCGAAGGAACCGGACATGACACCGGCGAACCATTCGGTGATGACGGCAACCTGGCGGTAAACGGCGCCTTCAAGACCCCTCATCTCAGGAATATCGAGCTGACCGGTCCCTATTTCCATAGCGGCTCCATGGCCACCTTGATGCAGGTGGTGGAATTTTACACCCGCGGCGCTGATTTCCGTGATAAGAATGCGCCCTTTATCCCCATTGATCTTGTGGACGTCATCGGCCAGTTGGCCGACAACGGAGATGGAGCCAATATTTTGCAACGCCAGAATGTGGTTGCCTTTCTCCTGGCTTTGACCGACGACCGGGTGCGGCAGGAAGCGGCGCCCTTTGATCATCCGCAGTTTTTCTATGCCGAAGGACACGTGAATGAGATCGAGGGGCACCCCAAGACCACCAGGACCTTGAAAGACTCCATGGTGGAAGTGCCGGCCACCGGCCGGCAGGGCCGAAGCGTTCAGGGCCTTCCGCCCCTGCGCCCCAGTTTCTCGGACCAATTCCCGGAACCTGAGGATGTCATGTTTCATTTCCGAGGCACAGAATGAGGTGGAATGCAGATTTGAGAATGCAGAATGAAGAAATGAAGAAAGGAAAGGACTCGAAAAAACTATGAATTCGCCACAGAGAGCACTGAGATCACAGAGCAATTTTTTGAAAAAATAGGTTTACTCTGTGTCCTCTGTGCACTCTGTGAGAAATAATTTTTTAGCAATATATAAAATTTGAACTCGTACCGGAAAGGAGATCAATTATGAAAAAATGGAAAGCGTTCATACTAGTATTGATTGGGGTATTTGCATTTGCAATGACCATGGCCGCCTGCAGCAGCAGCGATGACGCAGTAGTAGCAGGGATTGTTGACACTGACGGTGACGGCATTCCCGACAACCAGGATGCCGCGCCCAACGACGCGGCGCAATTCGCCGCCTTCGACACCGCCACCGGGTTGAGCAATCCTGCCGGCGGAGATTTCAGCGCCGCCGTGGCGATCAACGAGGGGAACACCATCGTTGGCCTGGCAGACACGTTAACCGATGTTAACAAGGGTGCGATCTGGACAGTGGATGCCGCAGCAGCGGAAAGTTCGACTTCCATTGTTCTGGATTCTTTGGACAGCAATTACAGCGCGGCATATGCGGTAAATGACTCCGGAACGGCGGTGGGCGAATCATCCAACGGCGCGGATATAGTGCCGGTGATCTGGCCTGCCGCCTCTACATCGCCCACTGCGCTGCAACCTCTTGCCGGTGGCGGTGCAAACGGTTCGGCCTATGGAATCAACACTGCCGGGCAGATGATCGGCGAAGCCCAGGATGCAAACGGAAACATGGTAGCGGTTCTCTGGCAGGATGAAACTACTGCAGCAACTCCACTTGCGCTCCTTACTGGCGGTGCGACCAGTTCTGCGTATTTCGTCAACGATGTGCCTGAGGCGGTTGGTGCGGCGGAAGATGCCAATGCCATCCAAAAGCCGGTTTTCTGGAATGTTAACGCGAATACTATAACGGAGCTGCCCCTGCTCAATGCCGACGACACTTCCGGTATTGCCCTGGGCATCAACGCGGCCGGCGAAATAGTCGGCGAGGTGGTACTGGTCGATTCCACCCGCGAAGCGGTGCTGTGGCGGCCTGACGGCGCCGGCGGTTTTACAGTAACCGATCTGGGTTCATCAAGCGCGGCCGCCATCAATGATGTCAACCGCATCAGCGGCAACGTTGCCAACGCGGCCTCGGTGTGGGACAGCCGCAGCGTAGTGCCGGCGACCAGCAACAGCTTGGGAGCCGGATTTGCAGTAAGTCAGGCATATAGCATGAACGACAGCAACATTATAGTCGGTATCATGGACGGACGGGCTTTTGCCATTGCCCCGCAGTGAGCGCCCCGCAGTGAGCCGGCACATGTGTTGGAACCATGCACATAGTGGAACCGCATAAAAACTTCGTCAATCGGAGCTCGTCATTCGCTATTCGATTGTTAAATTAATCACATTGTTGAAAATACTCTATTGACGAATTAGGAATGACGAATGACGAAAGGTGCGGCTTGAGGCATGGATAAAAATATAGGGTTTTTTTACGCAACAATACATACTTCACCCCATTGTGTTGTCGGTTATGAAACCATATAAATTTAATTATCATTCATTCACATTAATTATAGGTGATGTCTCCTGAGGGAATATGGGGCTTGAAATCAACGAAATGGGAAAATCACTTTCTTTTAGAGTATTAACATACATTATTCATTACTAATGACCAGGAGGCCATTTTATGAAGAAAATCGACAGACGACAGTTTCTCAAATACAGCGCCTGCGCAGGCGGGGCCTGTCTGGTGGTGGGGTCCAGTCCCCACTGGCTTTTCAAGGACCAGGCCTTTGCCGCCACCCAGACCCTCAATTTCACCATCACTGACGTATTGAAGGACATGGCTACCCACAATACCCTCAACCAGGGTCAGTGCTATTATTGGATCTTCAAGGAAGCCTCCCTTCCTGCGGAAGCGCCGGGGCCCCATGTTTTCGTCACCCAGGGAGATACTGTCCAACTCAGCATCACCAATGCGCTGGATGAGCCCCATGCCTGGTCTGTCCCTGCTCTTGAATTCTCCACCGGGCCCATTGCTCCGGGTGAAACCATTACCGGAGAATTTACAGCAAGCCGGGCAGGAACGTTTCTCTACTATGACAATCTTAATGAACCGGTAAACAGAGTTATGGGGTTGCACGGCGCCTTAATCGTCATGCCCAGTCAGCCGTCCGGCACTCGATTCACCCCGTACGATAATCCCACCCCGAAGATCCAGAAACTATTCGACGAGTTCGGCAACGCGCCCTGGTGGCCCGGCCTGGCCTGGGAACAAGGAGATCCGGCCACCAACACACCCCCGTTCCGCCAGTATATCTGGCTCCTGCACCAGGCCAGTCCCAATCTCTTTGCCGAGGTGGGGGACTTCACGCCCGGAGAGGATTTTGATGCAAATGACTTTGTGCAGCGGTTCCTGCATGATGCCTTCAGCCCGGTCAACGCCAATGCCATACCACAGTATTTCACGATCAACGGCCAAGCCGGCCATTTTTCCCACAACACTCCGTATATAAACCCGAACAACCGGGTGGGCGAGCCGGCCCTGGTTCGGATATTGAACGCCGGGCTGTGGACCCACTCCATGCATCTGCATGCCAACCATTTTTATGTGCTCAGCGTCGACAATGCGGCGCAGAGCGTGTTTGATCGCGACAATGGCGACGATAATGGCAACGGCAGTGACGACGGTGATGGTATTCTGGACGGTGGCAGTGGAAGCATTGGTGACGGCGGCAGCAGCAGCTGCTTTATCAACACCGCGGCGGATGCCGACAAGTTGGCCTTTACCCCCTTCCCCCTGGGACCGCAGGAAAATTTGCTCTGGCTCGATGTCTTTACCATAGAGCCCATGGATGTGGTCGACTGGATGCTGACCT
>CALZHT010000115.1 GCA_945787445.1 uncultured Desulfobulbaceae bacterium | reverse complement strand
TCGCCAAGTCTGAAAAGCATGGGGATTCCGGATCTGCCGGCCACAGCCTGCATGCCGATGGACTCCGCCCGCATGGCAAGGGCAGTACTGGCAGAAAACGTTGCCGGCATGGTATTGTCTTTAAAGGTGACTATCACTTCGCCGGGGACGAATTCGGCCTCAATATTGAGGTCATCTGGAGCTCCTCCAGCTCCAGCCAGTGCTTGCCCAATGGTCAGTACGTAATTTGATTTTCCCTGGATTGCCCTGATTTCAATGAAATAGGTGCCACCTGTTGCTATATTGTCAATTCTCTCGACGTTGTTCGTGAGGCCGACCGAACTGCTCACTACGGTGGTTGGATCGGAAGTGGCATACAGATACAGGTCGAGATTGGGCAAGGTAGAAACACCGTCATGGTCGCTGATGTTTAAAGTGATTGATTGGCCTGCGGTAAGGGATGCCTGATACCAGTCGCTTTGGTCGGGTATTGATGCGAACCGGTCACCAGTATTGCCGGTGGCAGAATTCGTAACAAAACCACCCACACTGGCGGGATTGGGAAGCTGAACCGCGTTTGCGAAGTTGTTGTTATCAATAAACGAGGCATGCGGGTCATTTACGTCGCTGTCAATGGCAGAGCCGCTTGCCGCTGTGATTGAGCCGCCTATTGTGAAGCCTGTCGGTGGATCTTCGTTTCCTCCACAACCAGGGAGAATGGGAGAAATCATGAACAGGATAACTAATACCTTTCTAAAAGATTTTAAGAAGGACATGGTAAATCCTTGCGATATTGTGGTGCGTATTTTCATATATGTTTCGCTTGCCTTGATTGCAAATGGTATTGTGAAGTTATTGTACACAAATTCTGGAGTTAGGCCACCTAAAGATATAGAAAAATGATCCTGATCGGCAGATAGTGCTCGTATTATGGTAATGGCACTTATTATAGATTTTTCCCATAGTTTTTAGAAAGAAAATTGGTTTTTTTGTTCCCACATTTGCCCACTGAAATACTTTTTAATTATTTTTTTGTTTTTAACTACTACATAGTGTGGACAATAAGAAGTAAAAACACCATATTTTGTATGCGAAAGTAAATAGTTTATTTGATGCCTCCTCCTGGCCATTTTCGTTTTTTTCCTTGACAGCCCTCCATTTTCTCAAATATAAGTTATATATTGTGGTGCAAAGTGGTGGAGAATGGTTTAAAAAGGAAAAGTGAGGAATGAAAGAGGGCGTTGTCAAAAAGCCGGCAAGTAACTTCCGGGGCAGATCCGAGCACACACTCGATCAAAAGGGCAGGCTTAATATTGCTGCCCGGCTTAGAGAAGTTTTGCGCAGTCAGTTTGATGAGAGGCTGATGATAACTCCTTGGAAAAACTATCTTCGGGCATACACCTTACCGCAATGGGAAGAGCTTGAAAAGGCTTTGCTGGCCGAGAGGAAGAAACAACCCGGTATGATCAATCTGATCCGCTATATGATCGGTGGAGTCGTCGAGTGTTCCTTGGACAAACAGGGGCGTATACTTTTGCCGCCAAACCTGCGGGCCGACTGCGGCATTGACAAGGATGTGGTGGTGAACGGCATGATCAATTACTTCGAAATCTGGGACAAGGCTACCTGGGAGGAGCAAAACAGGCCTTCTGAGGAACATTTTGATACTATGGAACAGGCCTTATTTGAAACGGGCCAGTATTAATTCCAATGGAGACGATCCATCAACCGGTCTTGCTGGAGGAGGTAATGACTTTTCTGGCGCCGGCGGCTGGAAGGATATACGTGGACTGCACCCTTGGACTTGGAGGCCACACGGAAGAAATTTTGAAGCGTTCATCTCCAAACGGGAAAGTAATAGGTTTTGAATGGGACCAGCAAGCACTTGCTTTTGCCGCAAAGAGGCTGGCTCGCTTCAGTGACCGCGTCAGCTTTGTGCATCGCAATTTCGCAACATTGCAGGATTCATTGGCAGAACTGGGTATCGACAAAGTCGACGGTCTGCTCCTTGATGTTGGTCTTTCATCGTTACAGATTGACAAAAGCGGCAGGGGCTTCAGTTTCAAAGGCAGCGAATCCCTCGATATGAGGATGGATCTTCGACGCCTTGAAACAGCAGCTGATATTCTTAATGAGGCCGGACAAGATGCACTGGCGGATATTTTTTACTATTACGGCGAAGAAAGACAAGCCAGGCGAATTGCCGCAGCAGTAGTTGCAGAGCGCAAAAAGAAAAGGATTGAGTCAACGGACCATTTGGTTGCCGTAATTGAGAAGGCGGTGCCGAAAAGGTTTCATCCCAAAAAAATCCATGTTGCCACCAAGGTTTTTCAAGGATTACGGATCGCGGTAAACAAGGAATTGGAAAACCTGGAAAAAGTTCTTGGTACTGGAGCGGACGTTCTAAAAACCGGGGGAAGATTCTGCGCCATAGCGTTCCACTCTTTGGAAGATAGAATGTTCAAAAGGGCATTTCAAAAAGATACACGATTGCGGGTAATCACAAAGCGGCCTGTAACTCCTGGTGAAGCAGAAAGACGCACCAATAGAAGAGCTCGAAGTGCCAAACTCAGGGTAGCCGAAAGGGAAGGAGAGAAGCGATGATGGATTTCTCCAAACGGTATTCAAAGGTCGGGAAGAAAAGGCAGAGAGTAGCGCCAAAAAGATACCGGAATTCCGAAAATTCCAGTGGATTATGGAAGGTCGCCGGATTCATACTCTCATTAGCAGTAGTGGCAGCAATTATAGCGAGTTTTTGGTTCGGCAGGTTAATCGACGAAGCCCTTGCCGAGCTTGCTGCCGCCGGCTCCGTCAAAAAGGACTTGGCGGGTATTCACGTGGTGTTAAGGGAGGAAAGGGATGGCCTCATGGCAGAGGAACGCCTTGAAGTTGCTGCAGCCAAGTTAGGGCTTCAGCCTCCTGAACCCAAACAGATACGAAGACCTTTATAACCAGATGGGCTGGCATGGAAATGAATGGTTGGCAGCAAAAACAGACAAGGAGAAGATCAAAGAACAAAACACTATTTTTATATTCCGGAAAACAACAGTAACGGTAGTTATGGATGAGAAAACGGAGTAAGGCAAAAAAACATTTAGTCATAGTGGGGCTTGCTGCTCTAGTTGTACTTGTGTTGACGGTTTCAATCAAGGTCCCCCGACTTGCAATCCAGGAGAGTGAGAACCAGCCTGACTACCGTTTTGCCAAGGCATCTATTTTAACAAGTTATAACGATGACATAAAAGGCAGCAGTACTACTGTTGATACACGTGGGGCTACTCTGCTGCCCGGCAGAAAGAATATATACGATCGGCACTATAATGAACTTGCGGTAAGCTTTGTTCAGCCCGCACTTTATGCGCGGCTTGATCAGATTACTAATCCAGCCGATGCGGCTGACCGGTTATCCAAAATTTTAGGCAGGGACAGAGAAGAAATCCTCAGCGCTTTTCAATCGGGAAAAGATCCTGTCGAGCTGGAACAAGACGTCAGTGATGAAGCACTAGGCAGGATAAAGGATCTCGACCTTCCCGGGCTCGATATTGTCGAGGAAACAAACCGTTTTTACCCTCATCATCATACTGCCGCCCATGTGGTGGGGTTTTGGGAGGGTGGCCTGGGATTTGACGGCATAGAGTTCTATTATGACAAGTTGTTGACGGAAAAGAATACTTTGGAAAGTGCAGGTGCTGGCACACAAACCGGTCATTTAGTGCTTACCCTGGATTTACGAATACAGTCGACGCTTGAACAAAAACTGCATCAATTACTTTCAAGCTCCAGGGCTGCTTCAGGCTCAGTAATTATAATGAATCCTTCAACAGGTGCTATTTTAGGATTGGTTAATTTGCCATCCTATGATCCAAACCTGTTTTGGGATTATGATGTTTTTGAGCGAAAAAACAGCGCAGTCTCTGATCCTGTTTATCCAGGTGCCATTAACAGACTCTTTTATAAAGCCGCTTCAGAAATTGTTCATCCAGGAAACGTGAAAAATTTTCGTCCACATTCGAGGAAAATCAATAAAACATCGGAGGAGGGGCAAAAAAGGAAAGCAAATAAACCGTGGTTGCAATGGGCAGAAGGAAATTATCTCCCCCGGGAGAATGCATGGCTTATTGATTCCGACGATCAAGACAAAGTGAAAAATGCTGAACTCACTAAATTTGTAAATATCCTTGGATTTCAAGACAAGACAGCTATTGATCTGCCTTCTGCCACTGTTTCAGGATTCAACGGTAAGGATCGACTGGAGCAGTATCAACCTGAAATTGCATCGTCCTCCACAACCGCCATGCATCTTCTTACCGCATTTTCCCTTCTGGTGAACGGTGGGAAACCCATCAGGCCGCATTTCCTGGAAGGCATGTGGCAGGAAAGATTTGGATTCAGGAAGGTGCTACAGGAAGTCGAAGGAAGCGCTCTCGAATTTAATTACTCTGGAACAGCTCTTCTCACCCATTTCCAGAAAAAATCGGCTCCGGAAGGTAATGGCTGGATTTACTTGGAATCTCTTGTGCGTGAAGAAAGAAAAAGGGGGAATTCAGGCGAGGTACGCCCCTTTTCCAACCTGGTAAGGCCGGGTCAGGGAAAAGAAAGGGCCGGTCAAAAAAATGAGGATACTTTCCAGTCTGTTATGCTTGGGGCGCTTCCGGCAAAAGAGCCCGTACTTGCTATGGTTGTTGTGCTGAACGGGGCTCGAAAAGACTTGGCAAAGCCTTCAATGGTTCAGGCTATGGTGGGGAATATTCAGGATCAATTATTGTCATGGGCCATGGAAGATGTTGAGGTCCCTAGCGGGGTTTCGAAAGTTTTAAGCAGAAACAGGGCCCACAAAAAATGGCTTGCCTGGCAAAAAAGAACTGAGGTGCCGGTGAAATCGGTAAAAATGAAAAGAAATCCGTTAGTCATGCCGGATGTTAGGGGATACAGTCTTCGCAAGGCCTTACAGGCTCTGCAGACCTATGATGTCGGCATAAAAATAGCCGGAGCCGGCCGGGTGAATGAGCAATATCCACCCCCTGGGGCGGCAATATCCGGTGCGAACTGTATCTTGGAACTTAAGGTTGATCAGTAATCACTTCTCCATGATTATAAGGCAAGTGTGCCTTGTTTTGTTTGTCCGGATAGGGTGCTGCAAGGATAAGAACAGGAGAATTTCAGGAATATCCTGATAATTCATAAATAATTTGGCAAAGGCAATTACGAAGAATAAAGATTTAGGGAGGTTGCTGAAAGGATTGGCATTTACAAGCCAGTCTAAGGTTAGCGGGATTAACATTACTACAATCGTATCTGATTCGCGGAAGGTGGTGCCGGGCGCCCTTTTTGTGGCAATTGCAGGTTTTACCATGGATGGCCACAAATTTGTCGGCGATGCGTTGGCAAAAGGGTGTGCGGCAGCGGTAGTGGACAAAGGGCGCCGGATCAAAAGCAAAGATCCCCACGTTCCAATTGTCGCGGTCGCCGATACCAGGGAAGCCTTAGGGTACCTTGCCGCAGAATATCATGATCATCCAGCAAAAAAGCTGAAATTAATCGGCATAACGGGAACAAACGGCAAGACAACAACGTCCTATCTGCTGGAAGCTATTGTAAAACAAGATGGAAAAGAAACAGGGGTAATCGGAACGGTGAGCTACCGTTTCCATGATACGGAAATGGAGGCACCGCTGACCACGCCTGATCCTTTGGCACTGCAAGGTTTATTCCGGCAGATGGTTGACAATGGTATCACCCATGTGCTCATGGAGGTATCTTCTCACGCCCTGGCCCAAAAGAGGTTGCATGGCGTGGAGTATGATGTCGCCATGTTTGTCAACCTGAGCAGGGACCATTTGGATTTCCATGGCAGCATGGCGGAATATTATGAAAGCAAAAAAAAGCTGTTTACTGATCATTTGAAGGCCGGGGGCAAAGCAGTTGTTTTCAGGACATCTTGCCAGGATAAAACAAGCGGCGGGAAAGGGCGGATAATAGACTGGGGGGAGCGGCTAGGTAAAGATCTTCTCAAACTGAAGAGCAATAAGGCGGCCGGAAAAAGATTTTCATTGCTCACGTGCGGCCAAGACTGCGGCGAAGTACGCGCAAAAAAGTATTCCTATGGAATTGATGGAATTGATTGCGAAATCACCACTCCGGCAGGTCCTGCAGCAATACATTCCGGACTGGTGGGAGAATTCAATCTGGCAAATATTCTCTGTGCCGTTGGCGCAGGAATTTCATTAAACATTGATATTACCCAAATCGAAAAAGGTATTGAAGCGGTTGCCGGGATCCCGGGCAGACTGCAGCGATTGGCAGGGAAAGAAGGTCCCTTTGTATTTGTTGATTACGCTCACACCCCGGATGCCCTTGAAAATGTCCTCATGGCCCTGCGGAAATTAGCGCCAACCCGGTTGATTGTGGTTTTCGGTTGTGGTGGGGATAGGGATACAGGGAAAAGGGTATTGATGGGCGAAGTAGCCGGCAGGCTGGCCGATATAACTCTACTGACATCGGATAATCCCCGGAATGAGCAACCGGAATCGATTTTACAGCAGATCGAAGTTGGGATGAAGAATTTGTCCATAACAAGGATGCGTGCCGAGGCTTTACTTGTAGAAAACAGAAAAGGCTATGATGTAATTTGTTCAAGAAAAGAGGCCATCGACACAGCTATTTATTATGGCAGGAAGGGGGATATTCTGCTGATTAGTGGCAAAGGCCATGAAACATATCAGATTACCAAAACTGGAAGACAATTTTTTGATGATCGGTTGGAAGCAAAAAAACATCTGGATGTGATCAGATGGTGACATGGGCCCGATGAATCGTATGGTGCTTGTTGGGACAGGAAGATGTTTGCAAGAAATGTAAATAATAACAGCAAATCAAATTGCCTCGGTACAGCGGATTTTGGCTATGGTTTCGCCACTGCGCAGAATCCGGTATGGACCTTGGCAGATGTTCTGAACGCTACGGGCGGTGAACTTATCAATATAGCAAATGATCCGGTTGGTTTCAGGAGTGTATCAACGGACAGCAGGGACATAGAACCGGGTGACCTTTTCCTGGCCCTGTGTGGGGAACAATTCAACGGCCACACCTTTGTGAAGAATGCGGTAAAGAAAGGAGCAGCTGGAGTGATTGTATCGCAACGCCCCAAGGATTCTTTGCCGATACCAGTGGTTTTGGTGAATGATACATTGACGGCATTAGGTGATTTGGCTTCGTATAGAAGAACAACTATCCCAGAACTCCGGGTCCTTGCCATAACCGGTTCTTCAGGAAAGACTACGGTCAAAGAGATGCTCGCCACCATTCTCAATGAAAGGTTTACTGTCCTGAAAACAAAGGGAAATTTCAACAATCTTGTGGGATTGCCATTATCCCTGCTGCCAGTGGGGTACCGGCACGACTTCGCTGTATTGGAGATGGGAATGAACCGGCCTGGAGAGATCGCCAGGCTTACCGAAATAGCTGATCCTGATATCGGTTGTATCGTGAACGTCCAGGAGGCTCATCTGGAAGGTCTGAATGCAATAGACAGAGTTGCTGAGGCCAAGGGCGAACTGTTCCGCGGTATGAAAATGACCGGTGTTATTGCAGTGAATTTGGATGACCAAAGGGTGGCAACCCTTGCCTGTCATTGTAAGCAAAAAAAGATACCATTTGGCAGGAATAAAAATGCTTTTGTCCGTGCCACCCATATCAGTAACTGCGGGGAGGAGGGAATGGCCTTCACCCTTCATATTGGCGCGCAAAAAGGCAGAATACGGATTAAAAGCCTCGGAAGGCACAATGTCATCAATAGCCTGGCTGCAGCGGCCATGGCTTATGCTGCCGGTCTGGAATTCATTGAGATTACCCGTGGCCTTGCCGAATTTACCCCTTATGAGAAGCGTTTGCAGATCCAGAGAATGGCCAACGGCATAAAGCTGATTAATGATACCTACAATGCAAATCCTGCCTCAATGCTTGCGGCTTTGGAAACAGTGGAAGGTCTTAAACGGCACAATAAGGCTGTCGCAGTATTGGGAGA
>CALZHT010000114.1 GCA_945787445.1 uncultured Desulfobulbaceae bacterium | reverse complement strand
GAGGAGGTAATTCACCGATGCTGCACCATCAAGGCGGAAGTTGTAGAAGCAGACGAAAAGGAGGCTGATCTCAGGCGGATTCTGAACTTCGGTCACACCATCGGCCATGCAGTGGAAGGGGCATCGGAGTATACCATTGACCACGGCCTTGCAGTGGCTATAGGTATGGTGGCGGTGAGTAAGATAGCAGTAGAAAAGGGTCTTATCGCAAAAGAGGAAGCTGACCGAATGCGTGATCTCATTGCCGCATATGGTCTGCCTGTTGATATACCTGCTGAGCTTAACAGAACAAAGATCAAAAAGTATCTGAAAACCGACAAGAAAGCAGTCTCAGGCAGACCGTTTTATGTGCTGCCGACAACCATCGGCAAAGTGGTTATCACCGATGATGTGGCGGGTGAGCTTGTTGACAAAGCCTTGAAGCCTTAAGGCAAAGCTGCGAGCTGCGGAACCCAAACTCTGCAGAGTTCGCTTTGCCTTCAATGCCTTGTATTTTTATGCTAATCTTCCTAGAATTTCTCTGGTTAAGAATTAAACTTACGTTCCTATTTTTCGCTCTGCAAATTTCTAAGCCATCATTTTCATTTGATTCGTAATCATTTCATGTGTCCATTCCTCACTTATTTTTCCTAACTTTTTCTTGTTGTTGGTTGGATTGTTTGATATAATTTTGGCTATTATTGTGCCGGAATACAAATTCTACCCACAGGAGGAAAATCAATGCGCTTGAGTCTCAAAATTCTAACTGTATTTTTAGTTTTGTCTTTTGGAATGGTAGCATTAACAACTGCTGCTACCCATTCGGTTGTTCAGATCACAAGCAATACAGGAGACGATATATATCCTCACTTACAAAAAGCCGGCAGTAAAATTGTATGGAAAAGTATGCATGAGGGTCTTATCTGGGAATACGACCAATTTGTTAGCGGTTCAAATAATTCTGCGATGACTAAATTAATCACCAATGAAAGTTCCGGTAATTATCCAAAAATTAATATTCAAGGTGATGTTGTCTGGCAGGAAAATCGTGCTGGGAATAACGAAATTATGCTTTTACCCTCAGGAGAATATGACTCTCTCCAGTTAACCGATAATGCTGTTGATGATTCTCATCCTATCATCAACTCTACTGGAAAAATCTTATGGCTCAGGTCAGATGGAGATAGCGAAATATTTCTTAAAAATAATCCTTGTTCCTTGGAAAATGAAGGACTGACCCAGAATGCCATAGAAGACTCAAATACCATAATGAATGATAATGGAGATGTCCTTTGGATGAGCTACGATGCTTCGTCAAACCTATTTGGCCTTAATTTATACGATAACTCTTCTGACGTTATTGTTACCGTACGAGAAAATAACTCTGGTTTTTGGGGAAAGGATTTCAATAACCAAAAGAAGGTGGTATGGAGCGAAAATATCTCCGGAGATTCGCGGATATTTCAATATGATTTTTCGACGGGACAAATAGAGCAACTAACCGATTATGCGAGTACTTCGCCCAAGGTTAATGACAATGGTGATATCGTTTGGGCAGGGGCTGATTTACAAAATCAAGGCATCTATCTGTATGACAATAATTCCGGGGCATCAACAAGGATTTCGGATACAGATGACAGTTTACCGGTGCTGAGTGACAAGGGAGATGTGGCATGGATATCAACAGGAACAATTGGCAATGATATTTATTTTTATGAGAGATCAACCCAAATCACCTCTTTGATTGCTTCAGATTTTGTACATGTTAATGATTTACAAATAGATTTGACGGGCAATCTCGTTTGGGCAGGTATACCTGCGGCACAAACAACATATGAAATTTTTTATGCTCTTATAGATACAGGTTTGGATGACCTTGATTATGATGGTGTGGACAGGATTGGGGATAATTGCCCGGATTTTCCAAATCCTCAGCAAGCAGATGCCGATGGAGACGGTATCGGCGATGCGTGCGATATACCAGAATGTGGAAATGGTGTGCAGGAATTATGCATTGAGGAGTGTGACGATGGCAATCTCCTCGACAATGATGGCTGTTATGCTACATGTACTCTTAAACCGTTTATTTGGTATGATCCAGAACGAGAAGCCATAGCAATCGATACTTACTACCTGGGTTGGGTAGGAGAATATTTCATTGATTTTAATAATGACCATGAAGCAGGAGGGAAAATCAATCAATTTGCGATATCCAGTCCGCCTGGAACAGGGGAAAATACTAGGCCCGGCCTTTATATGGAATCAGGTGCAACTCATTTTGGCTGGGGGCATCCCTTGAGTTCTGAGTCAAATTCATTTGATTATGAATCTTTTGTAACACAAACATATAATCATGAAGCACCTGACAAGTTCCGATACTTTACTGATGTATGGGATGTGGGAGCAGGAGATACAATTTTGTATGTACAGCCGACAGACATTTTTGAATCAATCATCCCTGTTTCTTCTTCAGATCTTAACAATTTTTTCTATTTTTATAAGACATCTTATGATTATACACCTTATTCTAATATGGCTTGGCTCCAATTTGCTTCATGCACTGACCAAGATAGTGACAATTACTCACTTCAAGGTGGTACATGTGGACCTCTTGATTGTGATGATTCTCATGAATTAGTCAATCCCTCTGCAGTCGAGATTCCATATAACGGCATCGATGAGAATTGCAACGGTATGGTTGATGACGATGACCTGGACAGCGACGATTATGGTGTTGCTTTGGATTGTAACGACAACGATCCATCAATCAATCCCGCAGCGGCCGAGATTCCATATAACGGCATCGATGAGAACTGCAACGGTATGGTTGATGACGATGACCTGGACAGCGACGATTATGGTGTTGCTTTGGATTGTAACGACACCGATCCATTAATTAACCCCACTGCAGCCGAAATTCCATATAATGGCATCGACGAGAACTGTAATGGCATGTCGGATGATGACGATCTTGATCAAGATGGCTATGGCACTGGCACAGATTGTAATGACAATGATCCGTTAATCAACCCCGCTGCGGCCGAGATTCCTTACAACGGCATAGACGAAAACTGCAACGGTATGGTTGATGACGATGACTTGGACAGCGACGGTTATGGTGTAGGTATAGATTGTAATGACAACGATGCATTAATCAATCCAGCTGCGGCCGAAATTCCATATAATGGCATCGACGAGAACTGCAACGGTATGGCTGATGACGATGATCTGGACAGCGACGGTTACAGTATAGCCTTGGATTGTGATGACAACGATTCATTAATCAATCCTGCTGCTGTCGAGGTGCCCTATAACGGCATAGACGAGAACTGCAACGGTATGGCTGATGACGATGATCTGGATAGCGACGGTTACGGTATAGCCTTGGATTGTATCGACACCGATCCATCAATCAACCCCGCTGCAACCGAGATTCCATATAACGGCATAGACGAAAACTGCAACGGCATGGCTGATGACGACGACCTGGATAGCGACGGTTATGGTTTAGCCTTAGATTGTGATGATACAAATCCGGAAATAAATCCAGGCGCTACGGAATTATGTAAAGATTATATTGATAATGATTGCGATGGATTTGTTGATAGAAAAGATACTGATTGTAGAGGAAAGAAGAAATAAGAATTAAGCATAAGCCATTGATTTAAACATAGAAGCTCTATTCCTTAAAAAAACTTACAGGTCAGAGGAAAAGACTATGGCCTGTAAGTTTTTTTCTGTTCAAATAAGTCTATTGAAATTAATATCCTTTCTTGAATTCCGTGCCTTTGCAGGCCGGGCAGGGCGGTACATGGCCTGTTTTTTTCAGTTGCAGTTTCTTATCACACTTCAAGCATGTTAATGATCCTGCGGTTGTTATCTCGCCGGTTTTGTAAATCAGGACTTGGTCTGTTTTTTCCTTCAGAAAATCCAGAGCATCCCCTGCCTTATGCAACAGGTTAGATAAAGAGGCAAGGGCCCCTGTCTTGAGTCGTTCAGGGTCTAAATATTCCTTTGCTTCTTCACCAAACAGCTTTGCCTGGTACGTTGCTTGTTTTAAATCCCGCATCAGGCTATCCTTAAACGTTTTTCCCTGTTCAGAAGTGAATTCCCCTGCCTGCGTCAGTTGCTCATGGGCCTTGTCCATGGCCTTTTCCATGGTTTCCGTAGTCTTCTCCCTGCTCTCCTGAAAAATCTGCTGGAATTTTTCAACAAATTTGTCGTACTTTTCTTCAAGCTGTTCTTTTAATTGATCGGCTTTTGATTTGTCCATAATCCACTCCTTTGGCTCAGAGAGTATCAAAAGAATAATAAATTCTTATGATTATGGTATGGCGCCCGGATATCCCTGTCAAGAAGAAAGCATGGAGTATTCTGAACACGACCAGTGAGCACATTCCCGAAAATTGGTCAGAGCATAGGAACAAACATGACCGAAAAGATAATTTGAACCATCTTTTATAAATTCAGTTACTATCTGGAAAAAAAGGGTTAGTCATGGAGACTAACCCTCTCGTAAAGCAAGGTGTTTGTATACACCTTATGCTAAGGCATTACTTTGTTAAATCATAAAGTGCTTGTCATGATCTGCCAGAAGATCGATGAATTCAGGAGCAGCCTTGAGTTCTGATCCGGTGATGAATTCGTCCGGATCAAGGAAGCGCTTGTCAACACAGGCCTTGCAGACATAGAATGGTACGCCGTTTTCAGACAAGTAATCAACTTGTTCTTTCATGGTCTCACGTGTAGTGGTAACGAAATCTTCAGTCATGCCAAATTGCGCCCACAAGACTCCGTCTTCCAGCAAAAAGATGCTTACATCATGGCCTTTCTCTTTGGCTACTTTTGCAAAGTGAAAGCCCCTGGAGACCATTTGTGCTCCTTCCATCCCTTTTGAAATTGTAAACAACATTTTAGCCACAGTATTACCTCCTTTTTCGTTTGGATTTGTTGTATGAATAGATAAAAATCCCCGGTAGTATAGATGATGTCTAGGGGGATTAATTATCCCTGATCCTGCAAACCGGACTACTTTCAAAGCCCTGTAAGCGTAAAGGACTCTCTAACGTAAAAAAACTGTAAATGGCAACTTGGCCATCACACCGCATACGCCTGCCCAGCAAAATTGCCCTTGGGTGCTTTTACTCCCTGCAAGCGGTGATGAACTCCGATGTTTCTGACAGAGGGTCTTATGGGGTTGCTCAGCTGGCAGCCGGTTAATTAAACAAATAAAAGATATGATGACAACTACAATTTATAGAAAAAGACGAATTAATTTTTAAGCAAAAAACACTTAATGGTTTTATCCTTTAATTGACAGGGAGATATAATGTATTTAAGGATAATGGCAGCTATGGTGGCCTAAACTATACCTTACGGGGCTTGACTATTTTCACTAATTTCTTTTTGGCAGTGGCGGACAATCGCGCCTTGACGTCTTTTTTATGAGCCTGTATAGAACAGTAACCAGTGCAGTATATTCATGTTCCATTGAGAATAATGCCAGTACCCGCTGCTAAAAAAACAATACCCAAAACAATTGGTGAGGCTGTTGATCATCTTATTGCTGCCTTGCCACTCAAAGACAGAACCGAGAATGCCAAAATGGATGAAAAGGACGTAATCGAATTAAACCATTCCTCTCTTGGCTTATTTATTAGGTTAGAGTAAGGCTTGTGGGCCGAGAGAACAGAGTTGATGAAGGACTGCTGTTCTTTTGCCAAAGATGACAATTTAGACAGCAAAAAGGTTTCAGCCATCATCATAGGGGAACTTCGGAAAAAGCTGCAGGACACCCATCTCATCCGAATAGTTAAATAAATGGCAAACTAGCTCTGATGCTAATTTCGGCCAGGTGGTAACTTCCAAAGAAATATATCAAAGAGGAGATTACTACCAAAAGAACTGCGCAATGGGATGATACGATGTTGAGATACTTTTCGAGAGGAGAAGAAATGATATCTGAAGAGGTAAAGCAAGAAGTTAAAAACCTCTATGGCAAACACGCTGAAACCGGATTGTTTCAGGAGTCTGACAAACCTTTCGATGCGGCTCATTATGGATTCTGTCAGAGACGCTACCCAGAGTCGGATTTAGCTTTGGTGCCCCAGACAGCCCTGCGCCTTTCCTGCGGTTGTGGTAATCCTGTCAGTCTGGCAGCCATCCGGCCTGGTTGTACAGTGGTGGATCTTGGGTGCGGCGGCGGAATTGACGTCGTGCTGGCGGCCCATAAAACAGAAGCGCAGGGCAAGGTGCTTGGCATAGACATGGTGCCGGAGATGATCGAAGCAGCAAAGCAGGCGGTGGCCGAGTCCGGCCTTGAACAGCACATTTTTTTCCGGACTGCGGATATTGAGGATATTTTTCCCCTGCCCAAGAATTTCGCCGATATTGTCATAGCAAACTGCGTCATCAATCTCTGTCCTGATATAGTCACGGTGTATAAGAATATTTTTCGCATATTGCGGCCCGGTGGCATTCTGGTTATTTCCGATATTGTTTTGACTGGGGGAATCGAAACTATTTTACAAGAGCGTCTGCAAGCAAACCGAACAAGTTGTCTCAGCGGGCTAATTGACGAAGAGGACCATCAGCGAATACTTCATAAATTAAGTTTCATGGATGTTGTGGTGCTTGACCGTTTTAGCCTTGCTACCGAAGATCTTGAGACCATTGCCTCTTATCCGGGCAGAGATTTTGCTTCCCCCCCGAGCCAGGATGACCTACGGCTTCTGCAGGGAAAGGTGGCCGGGATGACGATCATGGCCAGGAGACGGCCACTTAATTGATGAGTGTAAAAATGGAATGCCGGCGGGCCCGGCATAGAAAGGTGGATGGAACCTGCTCGAATAATTCAAAAACTGAAAGGTAGGTATGTTTCAGGTGATGCGTATGGCAGAGATTATTGAATTACACGGTAAGAAATATGCATTGGACCAGAACGGTTATCTCACCGAAATGTCGCAGTGGGACTCGCAAATTATGGATTGGTTTGCCGACCAGGCAAATATTGCCATTACCGATGAACACTACAAAGTAATGGAATATTTACGGGAGTATTATGAGATCCATAAGAAGCATCCCGGTATGCGAGTGCTTTTTGCAGCCTTGCCCGAAATTTTCGGCCGGGAGAAAGGAACCCTCACATATTTCCACGAGCTTTTCCCGGGCGGTTGTAATCAAGCGTATAAGATTGCCGGACTTCCTGTACAGCACAGCTGTTGTTAAACATTGTATAATAGCTTGAAAAATTTTTCCTTGCATCAGACAACGCAGCGAAAACCAATGGTGCTTGACCAGAACAGATCTTTTTCAATGAACCGGGCGGCTGCCGTCACCACACCAGTCGAAGCCCAGCATCCCCCTTTGAGAATATAAAGGGGAGCACCTCTTTTATCCCCTGTTGCAGCCTGCCCTTGCCGGTAAACGGTTGAGGTCCATTCCATTACATTGCCCAGAAGATCGAAAATGCCGAATGGGCTAATTGATTGTCTGCCATGGTAATTTACAGGGATTGTATCGCCTTGGCCGGAACTCTCCAAGTTTGCCAGCCGTTCATCCCATTGATTACCCCAGGGGAAAAGCCTTTCATCCGGACCTCTGGCCGCAGCCTCCCATTCTTCCTCGGTGGGAAGTCGCTTCCCTGCCCAAGTTGCAAACGCTATGGCATCTCTGCGGCTTATCTGAACCACTGGATGATTATGTTTGTTTTCCAATGAGCTGCCCGGGCCAAAGGGGTGACGCCAGTTCGCGCCTTGGGAAATTTTTTCGGTAATTCCCCTTGATAGGGTTACTGTATTTCTGCCAGTAACCGGATCAACATTGGTCATGCATCTGCTTTCTGTGACTGTTCCATAACCTACTTTTTCCGCATCCGTTTCATAACCCGTATCTCTGACAAAAAGTTCAAAAAGGTCGTTGGTTACAGGGAATTGACCGATGTGGTACGATGTAAGTGAAATTTTCTTTTTATTTTGCTCTAATCCCTGGGGATTGCTGCTGCCGATAATAAAATGGCCGGAGGGGATCTTGATAAATTTCGGAGTAAAGCGTTCGAGAATCTGGGCAATATATTCTTCTCGGGG